>NZ_JANHGP010000055.1:0-119501 GCF_024494585.1 Acinetobacter sp. 5862 | reverse complement strand
AACTTATATTTTATTTTTATATAACAGTAATATATTGGGTTTTATTGCTGTTTCCAACGCAGCTTAAACACGCATTAAATGTGAATGATTCTTATTTCATTGGATTTTCGACTAAAGCGAAAACTGATTGTTTGTATTTTGATATTTCACGTTTTATAATTCGTTGTCGTTATATAGGTTAGGCGTGCATTATGCTTGCCTGACTATGCCAGCTTTCCTTTGAATTAATTCAAACAAACTCCAGATGGAGTTTCTACCTACAGGATGCCCGCTGTGAAAAGCAACAGACCTGTCAATTTGTCCATGGGTCAGGTGTTAGCGGTAAATTTACGCTCACCCGTGGCTATTGCATCAATTCTACACCGTTTATCAGGTGTAATCGTTTTCTTATTAGTCGCTGTTCTTTTGTGGATTTTGGATAAATCTTTATCTTCACCAGAAGGATTTGACTACGTTAAAAATGTCGTTTTCGGAAATATCATTGTACGTTTCATCGTATGGGTATTTGTAGCTGGGTTAATTTTCCACTTTATTGCAGGAATCAAGCACTTGCTTGCTGACATGGGTTTTGCGGATGAATTACAAAGCGGTCGTATCGCAGCTACTATTTCATTGATCTTGTCTGCGCTTGGAATTATCGCAGCTTTCGTATGGATTATGTTCTGATGAAAAGTGCTACAGGTTTAACAGGTTCAGGTTCTCGCGATTGGTATATCCAGCGTGTGAGTGCGGTTGTATTGGCTGCCTATACTGTTGTTCTGTTTGGCTGGATTCTCTGCAACAGCGGATTTGGCTATGAACAGTGGGCTGGCTTTATGTTGACTCTGCCAATGAAGATTTTTTCTTTGCTGGCCGTATTATCGCTCGTTGCACATGCCTGGATTGGGATGTGGCAAGTCTTTACTGATTATGTAACGACTCGTCAAATGGGTTCTTCGGCTTCAGGTTTACGCCTTGTACTCACTACAGCTGTCATTATTTCAGTGTTCGTGTACGCAATCTGGGGTATCCAGATTTTCTGGGCAAATTGATAGGAAGAGATCATGGGCGCAATTAACCCTAAAGAAGATTATTCAAATATTCAAAACCTCACTTTCGATGCAGTTATTGTTGGTGGTGGGGGTTCTGGTATGCGTGCTTCTTACCAACTTGCTCAAGCTGGTTTAAAAGTTGCAGTATTGACCAAAGTATTCCCGACACGTTCGCATACTGTTGCTGCTCAAGGCGGTATTGGTGCATCGTTAGGTAACATGCAAGAAGATAACTGGCATTATCACTTCTATGACACGGTTAAAGGTTCGGATTGGTTAGGCGATCAGGACGCAATCGAGTTCATGACACGTGAAGCGCCAAAAGTTGTTTATGAGCTTGAGCACTTAGGTATGCCGTTTGACCGTAACGAAGATGGTACGATCTATCAGCGTCCATTTGGTGGTCACTCTGCAAACTACGGTGAAAAAGCTGTACCACGTGCGTGTGCTGCTGCTGACCGTACAGGTCATGCATTACTTCATACTTTGTATCAAAGTAACGTAAAAATGGGTACTCAGTTTTACGTTGAATGGATTGCATTAGACCTAATCCGTAACGAAGCAGGTGATGTTCTTGGTGTAACCGCAATTGACCAAGAAACAGGTAATATTGCAGTATTCCAAGCGAAAGCGACTTTATTTGCTACTGGTGGTGCTGGTCGTGTTTATCGTGCATCAACCAATGCTTATATCAACACTGGTGATGGTCTTGGTATGGCTGCTCGCGCAGGTATTCCATTACAAGATATGGAATTCTGGCAATTCCACCCAACGGGTGTTGCGGGTGCGGGCGTATTGTTAACTGAAGGTTGTCGTGGTGAAGGTGGTATCCTTCGTAACAAAGACGGCGAACCATTCATGGAACGTTATGCTCCAACTTTAAAAGACTTGGCGCCACGTGACTTCGTATCACGTTCAATGGACCAAGAAATTAAAGAAGGTCGTGGTTGTGGTCCTAAGGCGGATTATATCTTGTTAGATATGACGCATTTGGGTGCTGAAACGATTATGAAACGTCTACCATCTGTATTTGAGATTGGTAAGAAGTTCGCAAACGTTGACTGTACCAAAGAGCCAATTCCAGTTGTACCAACAATCCATTATCAAATGGGTGGTATTCCTACGAATATTCATGGTCAAGTGGTTGTACCACACGGTGTTGAAGAGGGTGAATTCTCTGCGCACTATAATAAAGATACCAAAGAGTATTCTTATAAAGGTACACGTGACTATGTGAAACCAGTAAAAGGTTTCTATGCGATCGGTGAATGTTCTTGCGTATCAGTACATGGTGCAAACCGTTTAGGTACAAACTCATTGCTTGACCTTGTGGTATTTGGTAAAGCAGCGGGTGAACACATCATTGACTACGTGACTAAACATCATGGTGATGACTATCAACCGCTTCCGACTGATGTGTTGGAAAACACATTAAAGCGTATTCGTAAGTTAGATGATTCAACCACGGGTGAAAATGCGCAAGAAGTTGCTGATGCAATCCGTGACATCGTACAAGATCACGCAGGTGTATTCCGTACTCAAGCATTGCTTGATAAAGGCGTAAAAGAAATTCTTGCGATTGAGCCACGTGTTCGTAACATTCATTTGAAAGACAAATCTAAAGTATTTAACACAGCACGTGTTGAAGCATTGGAAGTTGAAAACTTGTATGAAGTTGCAAAGGCGACTCTAATTTCTGCTGCTGCACGTAAAGAATGTCGTGGTGCGCATACAGTTGTTGACTATGAGTTAGCACCTGATCACCCAACTTATTCATACGGTCGCCGTGATGATGAGTGGATGAAGCATACTTTATGGTATTCATCAGACAACCGTCTTGAATATAAGCCGGTACGTTTCAGCCCATTAACGGTTGAAGCAATTGAACCTAAGCCACGTACATTCTAATCGGGAGAACAAAGATGAGTAGAGGTACTCGTACATTCGAAATCTACCGCTATGATCCTGATAAGGATAAAGCGCCGTACATGCAAACTTTCAAACTTGAGTTAACCGATAAGCACCGTATGTTGCTTGATGCGTTACTTGCGTTGAAAGTACAAGATGAGTCATTAACATTCCGTCGCTCTTGCCGTGAAGGTATTTGTGGTTCGGATGGTGTGAACATCAATGGTAAAAATGGTTTAGCGTGCTTGTGGAACTTGAACGATTTACCAGAGAAGATTGTGATCCGTCCTTTACCTGGTTTACCAGTGGTAAAAGATTTGGTTGTAGACATGAACCAGTTCTATGATCAATATGACAAGATCCAACCGTTCTTGATTAACAATCAGCCTGCTCCTGCGAAAGAGCGTTTGCAGTCTCAAGCAGATCGTGAACATCTTGATGGTTTGTATGAATGTATTCTATGTGCATGTTGTTCAACTTCATGCCCATCGTTCTGGTGGAACCCTGACAAGTTCTTGGGACCATCTGCACTGTTAAATGCTTATCGTTTTATTATCGATTCGCGTGATACGGCAACACAAGAGCGTTTGGCTCGTTTAGACGACCCATTCTCTTTGTTCCGTTGTAAAGGGATCATGAACTGTGTATCAGTTTGTCCTAAAGGTTTAAACCCGACGAAGGCAATTGGTCACATTCGTAATATGTTGTTAGACCAAGCTGGTTAATACAGTTTTCTGACATGTGAAAAGGGAACTTTTTAAAAGTTCCCTTTTTTATTTTGTTTAAATCCTTTTTTGTGTTGGGAGGTGCAAGGCTTATTATCGAATCCTTAAAAAAATATTATTGAGTGTTGAAATTTATAAATTTTGAGCTTAATAAAAATGACTTGGATGAATAGGAAAAATGAATGATCTATTTTTAGGCGCTCTGCATAATGTTTGTGCAAGAATTGTAGAAAATCTTTAACTTTGGTCGATAAGGGTGCAACAATTATAAAAAGGGCGGTATATTAGAATATAATGAAGAATGTGTATTTCGCTGCTTTATAGATGGTATGTGTCAAAAAAATCAATTCGTACATGAGAACATGTTACGATTTCTGCCACGACCTGAAGTAAAAAATAAGCATATTCCTGATGTTATATCGCTCTAATGCTTACCAATTGTATGGATATAGTTTGGGTTAAAGTCAATTTAGAAAAGTTAATATTTTTGTTAATTTTTCTAAAATGGTTTGCAAAAAATTGCTCGATTTCATCGAGTATAAGGATGAGTTATGTGCTTTGAATTGAAAGTGCATAGCTCATTTATTACATCAAAAGGAATACTCCTGATGTGTAGTGATAATGTCTCAAGGTTGGATGATCTTGAGTAGTAGTGTCATGTTACCAATTTGATACTATGAATCATGGGTGTGCTTAAAAGGCAACCTGTATTATTTTTTGCAATAGGAAATGGGTCCAAAAATGCAAGAAGTTGCTGACGCACTGCGTCTTGACACTGAACTTTCCGCTGATAGTGCAGCGTATATTGAAGAGCTTTACGAACAGTACCTAACTTCTCCAACCTCAGTGTCAGAGGATTGGCGTGAATATTTCGATAAATACCCTAAAGGTGATCAACCACACGGCAGTGTGCGCGAGCAATTCCTCCTTTTGGGTCGTAATTCAAACCGAGTTCAACCTGTTGTACAAAGCACTGTAAGTACAGAACATGAGCGTCGTCAAATTGGTGTATTACAACTGATTGCTGCTTATCGTAACCGTGGTCATCAAAAAGCCAAACTTGATCCATTAGGCCTTGCGAAACGCGAAGAAGTTCCAGATCTTGATTTATCTGCACACGGTTTAACTAAATCTGATTTAGATACTGTATTTAATACAGGTAACCTCGCGATTGGGAAAGCAGAAGCGACATTGTCTGAAATGGTTGAATCCATGGAAGCAATTTACTGCTCTTCAATCGGTGCAGAATACATGCATATCGTTGATACCAAAGAAAAGCGTTGGATTCAACAACGTTTGGAAGGTGCTCGCGGTAAATTCAACTATACCAATGATCAGAAAAAAGGTTTTCTTGAGCGTTTAACCGCTGCGGAAGGCTTAGAGAAATATCTTGGTAATAAATTCGTTGGTGCGAAACGTTTTGGTGTAGAAGGTGGTGAGTCTTTTATTCCAATGATGAATGAAATCATTCAACGTGCAGGCAGCGTCGGTTGTAAAGAAGTTGTGATTGGTATGCCACACCGTGGTCGTCTCAACCTTCTTGTGAACATCATGGGTAAAAACCCAGCGGATCTTTTTGGTGAATTTGAAGGCAAGAGCCTACATAAAAAAGGTTCTGGTGACGTTAAGTATCACCAAGGTTTCTCTTCAAACGTAATGACTCCGGGTGGCGAAGTTCACTTAGCATTGGCGTTTAACCCATCACACTTAGAGATCGTTGGCCCTGTAGTTGAAGGTTCGGTTCGTGCGCGTCAAGTTCGTCGTAAAGATATTGGCGGCGATGACGTTCTTCCAGTGATTGTACATGGTGATGCTGCATTTGCGGGTCAAGGTGTAAACCAAGAAACCTTCCAAATGTCACAAACACGTGGTTACACAGTGGGCGGTACTGTTCATATCGTGATCAATAACCAAGTGGGCTTCACAACTTCTGATCCGCGTGATACACGTTCTACAGAGTATTGTACTGACGTTGCGAAGATGATTCAGGCGCCGATTTTCCATGTGAATGGTGATGATCCTGAAGCTGTGATTTTCGTAACTCAGCTTGCACATGATTTCCGTCATACTTTCCGTAAAGATGTCATCTTAGACTTGTTCTGCTACCGTCGTCGTGGTCATAACGAAGCGGATGAACCATCTGCAACTCAACCATTGATGTATCAAGTGATCAACAAGAAAGCAACAACACGTACGTTGTATGCTGATCAATTGGTTCAAGAAAAAGTGCTTGATCGTGCAAGTGCTGATGCCATGGTTGAAGGTTATCGCTCTGACTTAGAAGCAGGTAATCATGTTGCCAATGCTTTAGTTCGTGAACCAAACAAAAAAATGTTTGTAGATTGGTCGCCATATTTAGGTCATGAATACACAGATATTTGGGATACAACTTTTAGCATCGAACGTCTAAAAGAACTTGGTTTGAAAATGAATACATTACCAGAAGGTTTTGTATTACAACGTCAAGTTCAGAAAGTGATCGAAGATCGCGTGAAGATGCAAACAGGTGAAATGCCACTGAACTGGGGTGCCGCTGAAACTTTAGCTTATGCATCTTTGCTTGACGATGGCTTCCTTGTGCGTATCACGGGTGAAGATGTGGGTCGTGGTACATTCTCGCACCGTCATGCCAAATTACATAACCAAGTCGATGGTTCGGTTTATATTCCACTTTGTCATATCAAAGAAAATCAGCCACGTACTGCGGTCTATGACTCTTTGTTGTCAGAAGAAGCAGTGCTTGCATTTGAATATGGTTATTCAACGACATTGCCGAAAAGCTTAATCGTTTGGGAAGCACAATTTGGTGACTTCGCAAACTGTGCGCAAGTTGTTATTGACCAATTTATCGCTTCGGGTGAAACCAAGTGGGAGCGTGTGTGTGGCCTAACCATGTTGTTACCACACGGTTATGAAGGCCAAGGTCCAGAGCATTCATCTGCACGTTTAGAGCGTTTCTTACAGCTTTGCGCTGAAGACAATATGCAAGTGATGACACCGACAACACCAGCGCAGATTTTCCATGCATTGCGTCGTCAAGCGGTTCGTCCGATTCGTAAGCCAATGATTGTAATGTCACCAAAATCATTACTCCGTCATAAACTTGCGACTTCAACTTTAGATGAATTAGCAAACGGTTCATTCCAAACTGTGATTGATGAAGTTGATCAAATCAATAAAGCTGATGTGACTCGTTTAGTTCTTTGTGGTGGTAAGGTTTATTACGATTTACTCGAAAAACGTCGTGAGCTTGGTCTAAACCATATTGCGATTATTCGTATCGAACAATTGTATCCATACCCAGAACAACGCTTAGCTGAGGTTATGGCTCAGTATCCAAACATTCAAGAACTTGTTTGGGCACAAGAAGAGCCGAAGAACCAAGGTGCTTGGTTATTTATCGTTCCTCGTTTATATGAAGACGTTCTTAAATCAGGTAAACAAATTCGTATTAGCTATGCTGGTCGTGACGCATCTGCCGCACCTGCTTGTGGCTCGCCATACTTGCATGCAAAACAA
Source organism: Acinetobacter sp. 5862 (assembly GCF_024494585.1). NCBI lineage: Bacteria > Pseudomonadati > Pseudomonadota > Gammaproteobacteria > Moraxellales > Moraxellaceae > Acinetobacter > Acinetobacter sp. 5862. The sequence continues at coordinate 112,318 of NZ_JANHGP010000055.1, read as the reverse complement.
CAAGCTCAGCTTATCAATGACGCACTTGCGATTGAAGTTGAACAATCAGGAGATTCTAAATAATGGCAACCGAAATTAAAGCACCGGTATTTCCAGAGTCAGTTGCTGACGGTACGATCGCAACTTGGCACAAGAAAGTAGGTGAACCTGTATCACGTGATGAAGTGATCTGTGACATTGAAACCGATAAAGTTGTTTTAGAAGTGGTTGCTCCAGCTGATGGTAGCTTAGTTGCAATCATCAAAGGTGAAGGCGATACAGTTCTTTCTGACGAAGTGATTGCTCAATTCGAAACTGGTGCTGTTGCTGCGGCTGCTCCTGAAGCTGCTGCACCAGCAGAAGCGGCGCCTGCTGCATCTGCCCCTGCGGTGGCTGCATCAACTCAAGCAGTTGATCAAAACCAAGCGCCTGCAGTTCGTAAAGCATTATCTGAAACTGGTATCAATCCTGCTGACGTTCAAGGCACAGGCCGTGGTGGTCGCATCACTAAAGAAGATGTTGCTAGTCATCAAGCTAAACCTGCTGCATCAGTTCAACCATTAAGCGTTGCTGTCGGCGAGCGTATCGAGAAACGTGTTCCAATGACACGTTTACGTAAGCGTGTTGCTGAGCGTTTATTGGCTGCGACACAACAAACTGCAATGTTAACAACGTTCAACGAAGTTAACATGAAACCAATTATGGAAATGCGTAAGCAATATAAAGATGCTTTCGAAAAACGTCATGGTGCACGTTTAGGCTTTATGTCTTTCTTCGTTAAAGCGGCAACTGAAGCGTTAAAACGCTACCCAGCTGTAAACGCTTCTATCGATGGCGACGATATCGTATATCACGGTTTCTATGACATCGGTGTAGCTGTTTCTTCTGACCGTGGTTTAGTTGTGCCAATCCTTCGTGATACTGATCGTATGAACTATGCTGAAGTAGAAGGTGGTATTGCTGCATATGCTGCTAAAGCACGTGAAGGTAAATTATCGATCGAAGAAATGACTGGCGGTACATTCACTATTACTAATGGTGGTACTTTTGGTTCATTACTTTCAACACCTATTTTAAACCAGCCACAAACAGCGATTCTTGGTATGCATAAAATCCAAGAACGTCCTATGGCGGTAAATGGACAAGTTGAAATCTTGCCAATGATGTATTTAGCGCTTTCATATGACCACCGTCTAATTGATGGTAAAGAAGCAGTAGGTTTCTTAGTAACAATTAAAGAATTGTTAGAAGAGCCAGCTAAACTTATTCTTGACCTATAACTTATTATTTAAAAATCATCCCTAACTTTTCTTTAATTAAGAAAGTTCAATCCCCTTAATCTAAAGGGGATTTAGGGAGATTGATTGGAGATAAAAATGTCTCAACAGTTTGATCTTGTTGTTATTGGCGGTGGACCTGGTGGTTATGAAGCAGCAATCCGTGCTGCACAACTAGGTTTTAAAGTTGCATGTATCGAAAAACGTATTCATAACGGTAAACCATCTTTGGGTGGTACATGTTTGAACGTAGGTTGTATCCCTTCTAAAGCATTGCTTGACTCTTCTCATCGTTACGAAGCAACAGTTCATGAACTTGCTGAACACGGTATCACGACTGGTGAAGTTAAATTTGATTTGGATACTTTGTTAGCTCGCAAAGACAAAGTTGTTGATCAATTGACTGGTGGTGTTGCTCAATTACTTAAAGGTAATGGTATCGAGTGGTTACAAGGTACTGGTAAATTACTTGCAGGTAAAAAAGTAGAATTCACACCGTTTGAAGGTGAAGTACAGGTTTTAGAACCTAAATATGTCATTCTTGCGACTGGTTCTGTACCTGTAAATATTCCAGTAGCTCCAGTTGATGAAGACTTAATCGTTGATTCTACTGGTGCATTAAAATTCCCAGAAGTTCCTAAACGTCTTGGTGTGATTGGTGCAGGTGTTATTGGTTTAGAACTTGGTTCTGTATGGCGTCGCCTTGGTTCGGAAGTTGTTGTGTTTGAAGCATTAGATGCTTTCTTACCAATGGCAGACAAAGCATTGGCGAAGGAATATCAAAAAATCTTGAAAAAACAAGGTTTAGATATCCGTATCGGTGCAAAAGTTTCTGGTGCTGAAACCAATGGCCGCGAAGTAACGGTTAAATATAACCAAGCTGGCGAAGACAAAGAACAAGTTTTTGACAAGTTAATCGTATGTGTAGGTCGTAAGGCATATGCAGAAGGTTTATTGGCAGAAGATTCTGGCATTAAATTGACTGAACGTGGTTTGGTTGATGTCAATGATCAGTGCCAAACATCTGTTGAAGGTGTTTACGCGATTGGTGACTTGGTACGTGGTCCAATGCTTGCTCATAAAGCAATGGAAGAGGGCGTAATGGCAGTTGAGCGTATTCACGGTCATGCTGCTCAAGTGAACTATGACACAATCATCAGCGTTATTTATACACACCCAGAAGCTGCTTGGGTTGGTTTAACTGAAGAACAAGCTGCTGAAAAAGGTCACGAAGTTAAAGCAGGTCAATTCCCGTTTGCGGTGAATGGTCGTGCGTTGGCTGCTGGTGATACTGCTGGTTTTGTGAAGTTCGTTGCTGATGCAAAAACTGACCGTTTATTAGGTATGCACGTTGTGGGTCCAAATGCATCTGATATCGTACATCAAGGTATGATCGCACTTGAATTTGTATCTTCAATTGAAGACCTACAATTAATGACTTTTGGTCATCCAACTTTCTCAGAAGTTGTACATGAAGCCGCGCTTGCTGTTGATGGTCGTGCCATCCACGCGATTCAACGTAAACGTAAATAACAAAATAAGTGTGGTTCGCCACACTTTTTAATTAATGATGGTTGAAATAAAAACAATCATTTACTCAACTTGTAACAGTCTATAATTTATAATATATCTAGACTGTATGACAATAAACTACATAGTAGGTAACTGAATGAACTTACATGAATATCAAGCTAAAGCATTATTGAAAAAATATGGTATGCCAGTACAGGAAGGTATCTTGGCAACAAATGCAGATGAAGCCGTTGCTGCGTTTGAACAGCTTGGTGGTAAATTTGCTGTAATGAAAGCACAAGTTCATGCTGGTGGTCGTGGTAAGGCTGGCGGTGTAAAAGTTGCGAAATCAAAAGAAGATGTTATCGAATTTGCAAACAATATTATTGGTACGCGTCTTGTAACGTATCAAACAGATGCAAATGGCCAACCAGTAAATAGTATTATTGTTGCTGAAGATGTATATCCAGTTGAGCGTGAGCTTTATTTGGGTGCGGTTGTAGACCGTTCTAGCCGTCGTATTACTTTCATGGCTTCTACCGAAGGTGGTGTAGAAATCGAGAAAGTTGCAGAAGAAACGCCTGAAAAAATTATTAAAGTTGAAGTCGATCCACTTGTTGGCTTACAACCATTCCAAGCGCGTGAAGTTGCATTTAAATTAGCATTAAAAGATAAACAAGTCGGTCAATTTGTTAAAATCATGACAGCTGCATATCAAGCATTTGTAGAAAATGATTTTGCTTTATTTGAAATTAACCCACTTTCAGTACGTGAAAATGGTGAAATTTTGTGTGTTGATGCAAAAGTTGGCATTGACTCAAATGCGTTATACCGTTTACCAGAAGTTGCTGCTTTACGTGATAAATCTCAAGAGAATGAGCGTGAATTAAAAGCATCTGAATTTGATCTTAACTATGTTGCTCTAGAAGGTAATATCGGTTGTATGGTGAATGGTGCTGGTCTTGCAATGGCAACAATGGACATCATCAAACTTTATGGTGGTCAACCTGCAAACTTCCTTGACGTTGGTGGCGGTGCAACCAAAGAGCGCGTAATCGAAGCGTTCAAAATCATCCTTGCTGATACGTCTGTACAAGGTGTTTTAATCAACATCTTCGGTGGTATCGTACGTTGTGACATGATTGCTGAAGCAATTATTGCAGCGGTTCAAGAAGTAAATGTCACTGTACCCGTTGTTGTTCGTTTAGAAGGTAACAACGCTGAGTTAGGTGCTAAATTACTTGATGAATCAGGTTTGAAATTAATTTCTGCGAATGGTTTATCTGATGCCGCAGAAAAAGTTGTAGCTGCAGTTAAAGCGTAAGGAGTATCAATCATGAGCGTATTAATTAATAAAGACACTAAAGTATTGGTACAAGGTTTTACTGGTAAAAACGGTACTTTCCACTCTGCACAAGCTTTAGACTACGGTACAAAAGTTGTTGGTGGTGTTACTCCAGGTAAAGGTGGTACGACTCACCTTGACTTGCCAGTATTCAACACAATGAAAGAAGCAGTACGTGAAACAAATGCTGATGCATCTGTAATCTATGTACCAGCTCCATTCGTTTTAGACTCAATCGTTGAAGCGGTTGATTCAGGTGTTGGCCTAATCGTTGTGATCACTGAAGGTGTTCCAACGATCGACATGCTTAAAGCGAAACGCTATTTAGAAACTAACGGTAACGGTACTCGTTTGGTTGGTCCTAACTGCCCAGGCGTGATCACTCCAGGTGAATGTAAGATCGGTATTATGCCTGGTCACATCCACCAACCAGGTCGTATTGGTATCATTTCACGTTCAGGTACATTGACTTATGAAGCTGTTGCTCAAACAACTAAGCTTGGTTTAGGTCAGTCTACTTGTATCGGTATTGGTGGTGACCCAATTCCGGGTATGAACCAGATTGAAGCGCTTCAATTGTTCCAAGATGATCCAGATACTGATGCAATCATCATGATTGGTGAGATCGGTGGTACAGCGGAAGAAGAAGCTGCTGAATTCATTAAATCTAACGTGACTAAGCCTGTAGTCGGTTACATCGCTGGTGTAACTGCGCCTAAAGGTAAGCGTATGGGTCATGCTGGTGCGATCATTTCTGGTGGTCAAGGTACTGCTGAAGAGAAATTCGCTGCATTTGAACGTGCGGGAATGGCTTACACGCGTAGCCCAGCAGAGCTTGGTTCTACTATGTTGCAAGTTTTAAAAGAGAAAGGTTTAGCGTAATACGTTAGATTTTAATCTTAAAAAACCCCAATGGAGACATTGGGGTTTTTTATTCCTTATTCTGTATAAAAAAGAGCCTTATGGCTAAGACTCTTTTTAGATCAACAACACTTAGTCTGCTTTTGGTTTCAACCCTTGAGTTAAACCATTGATATCGCCACCTTGTAAGCCTAATTCATTCATTAAGCTATCAATTAACGGTGCTTGTGAACGGTAGCGTAGGGCGCTATTCACAACCTGATCAGACAAAGAGGTTTGGGTATTTTCAACTGTTTCACCTGATACAGAACCACCTGCGAAATTACTTAAACCATTCACTTGTAAAATCTTGATGTCATCAATGTTTTCCATTGGTTTAACACTTTCACGAATGATCTCTGGTAAATGCTTTAATAGTGCCAAACGAACTTGCATTTCCACTTGCTCAGCAGAAAGAGTATTGGCGGCTTCATTCACTGCACGAGCACCTTCCGCATCAACTTGATATTGTTTCTCTAAAGCTTGGGCAAGCAATATTTTAGCATCGGCTTCACCTTTCGCTTTTAAGCGAATTTTTTCAGCATCTGCTTCAGCAGCAATACGTACAGCTTCTGCTTCATCAGCAGCGGCTTTCTTACCTGCATCAGCAGCTACGGTAATGGCAATTGCTTCTTTCTCGGCAGTCTGTTTGGCTGCAACTAGTTCAACCGCTTTTTGACGTTCAGCACGTTGTGTTTCACGTACCGTTACAACTTCTTCTTCGGCTTTTACGGCTTCAGCACGGGCTTTATCTGCTTGGGCTTTGGCTTCTGATTCTGCACGAGATTTTTCAGCAATCGCAATGGCACGATCCTGTTCAGCCAATTCAATGGTTTTCTTTTGCTCAACTTGCGCTTTTTGAATCAATTGTGCTTTTTGAATATTTTCATTTTCGACATCACGAGCCGAAGCAATACGTTTGATTTCAACTTCACGTTCAGCAGCAATACGGGCTTCTTCTGCTTCACGCTTTTTAGCCGCTTCCTGAGCAGCAATTTCAGCACTTTGTTCGGCCTTACGAATTGAAATTTCACGTTCCTGCTGTAGCTTGGCATATTCCTCTTCACGAGAAATTTGTAGTCTTGCCTGTTCAGCTTGCAGATTTTTCGCACGAATCGCCAGATCAGCATCTTGCTCAATGTCGTTACGCTTTTTACGACGATCTTCGATGGTTTCAGTTAGTTTGGTTAAACCTTCTGCATCAAAGGCGTTTTGTGGATTAAAGAATTTAAAACTGGTCTGGTCTAAACCAGTCAATGACACTGTTTCAAGTTCTAAACCATTTTTAGATAAATCTTCAGAAACGACTTGCTGAACCTTTTGTACAAAGTCCACACGTTTTTCATGCAGTTCTTCCATTGCCATCTCAGCAGCAACAGCACGTAAAGAGTCAACAAATTTACCTTCAACCAAGTCTTTCAATTCTTGAGGTGACATGGTTTTTCGACCTAATGTTTGGGCTGCCGTTGCAATTGATTCACCAGTAGGTTTGACTCGAACATAGAATTCAGCCATGACATCGACACGCATACGATCACGAGTGATCAGTGCTTGATCTGCTGCCCGTTTAACTTCGAGGCGCAGCGTATTCATATTCACAGGAATAATTTCATGTAAAACAGGGAGGACAATTGCTCCTCCGTTCAGAATAACTTTTTCACCTCCAAAACCTGTTCGTACAAAGGACACTTCTTTGCTGGAACGGGTATATAAGCGAGCAATCACAACACCGATAAAAATGAGTGCTGCAAAAATAATACCTGTGATGATTAAAATTTCAGTCAATGCTGAACTCAACATTTAAAATCCCTCCTTAAATTAATATACAAATTAAGCGGTAATTGCTTGGAATCCAATTTTTGTTCTTTGAGTTAAAATCACATCTTGCCCTTGATAAAAAATAATATCTAACTCAGGTTCAACCAAAACATAATGGGTTTGACCAAATTGATCTTTTACCTTAGCTTGAGCAGGGGAGTTTTGTTTGGCTTGTCCTAAAATAATTTGTGCTGTACGACCAATCAGCTCATCACTATGAATAGCTGTGGTTTCATCTTTTGGAATAATTTTACTGATCAATGCTGCACTTGTTCTCACTAGTGGCATACATAAAAATAAACACATAGGAGTAATGATCCAAGCAGATAAATAATGCTCGGTTAAATGGAAAAAAATATCCTGAATAATAAGACCTGTGAGTGAGTAGACCGTTAAAAAGATAATTAACCAAATGAGAAGAGGAACTTTTCCTAGATAAAGCCACTCTAAAAGCTGAATAAAAATACCGTCAGTATGTTCAATAGAAATATCGGCATGATCAACATCAACTAGACTGTCTGGTAAAAATTGATCAATGAAACTACTACTACCGCCAAATAATAATAAAATTAATTCTAGAGCACCTATAAATAGGCATAGCATTAATGAAATACTAAAAACAATGTTTGATGGATGTGTTAATAAATCCCATATCATTTGTATTACTCTTATTTCTTTTAGAGATAATTAATAAAATTTTTATAAAAATAAATCATTTATAAGATTAAATGTAACTTGATTTAATTTCAACCCAAATCATTCATATTATTAAAAACAAAAAAAACGCAATGATTGGGGTAGTCATTGCGTGAACAACGAATCTGCAGAAACAGTTTCGGTTGAAAGGAGAAATGTCATGAGATTAGTGTTTACTGATCTACTTGGCTATAGTACAAAAAAACCTGACAGAGTTCATAGGTATTCATGTAAACTAGTGTTAATGGATGTTAAGGGATGTTAAGAGGTGACAAAAATTGTTAGTTTTAGATGGATGTTAAAAGTTCTTAAATTGAACTCAAATCAAATGGTGAAATAAAAAAAGCCTAAATACTAGGCTTTTTTGCGATAAAAGTAACGTAAATTAAAATTTAAATAAACCTAATCCGCTTTTCACTTCATCTAATGTTTGCTGAGTAATGTCACGGCATTTATCTGTACCATGTTTTAAAATGTCCATAATATAATCAGGATCCTTTTCAAGTTCAGCTCTGCGTTCACGAATCGGCAGGATCAATTCTTTGAGTACACCTTCTAGGCGTTTTTTCACTGTACCATCACCTAAACCACCACGACGATAATGCGCTTTTAGTTCTTCGATTTCTTCTTTATTTGGATCAAACGCATCAAGGTAAGTAAATACAATATTACCTTCGACTTGACCTGGATCCTCAATTCTTAAGTGATTTGGATCGGTATACATTGCGTTGACTGCTTTTTTAATGTCTTTATCAGAAGCATTCAGCACAATAGTATTGCCTAAAGATTTAGACATTTTTGCTTTACCATCAAAACCAGGTAAGCGTCCCATATTCGATAATAATGCTTTACACTCAGGTAATAAGTCATGACCAATTTGGCGGTTAACGCGACGTACAACCTCATTGGTTTGTTCAATCATTGGGATTTGATCTTCGCCAACAGGTACTACAGTCGCTTTAAATGCGGTAATGTCTGCTGCTTGAGCCACTGGATAACATAAAAAGCCAGCAGGAATATCTCGTTCAAAACCACGCATTTGAATTTCTGACTTAATGGTTGGATTGCGTTCTAAACGAGCAACTGTCACAAAATTCAGATAGAGCATGGTCAGTTCATTGAGAGCAGGCAAGCATGATTGTACACAGATCGTTGTTTTGGTTGGATCAATACCAACTGCCAAATAATCTAATGCAACTTGAAGAATATTATTACGGACTTTATCTGGATTATCAGCATTATCAGTGAGTGCTTGAGCATCTGCTAATAAAAGGTGTTGATGATGACTGTCTTGTAAACCAACACGAGAGCGTAATGAGCCAACAAAGTGTCCAAGATGAAGTTGTCCAGTAGGGCGGTCGCCTGTCAAGATGATTGGACGTTGATCAGCATTACTCATGATATATTCCAAGATTCAGTAGTTTCATAAATATAAAGATTGATATTATTGTACGGGAAATAAAATTTTTTCGTCAGCGATTGCTTAAACTTTTTCTTAAAATAATGTTGTGAATTTATTGAGGAATTCTACAATAGCGAAATAAATACAAACTGGGAAATAAAAATGGCGAGTGGATTATTGTTATTACTCGATGATATTGCAACGATTTTAGATGATGTTGCGGTAATGAGTAAGATGGCTGCAAAAAAAACAGCAGGGGTGTTGGGTGATGATTTAGCCCTAAACGCGCAGCAAGTCAGTGGTGTACGTGCAGATCGAGAGTTGCCTGTGGTATGGGGAGTTGCTAAGGGGTCTTTCGTTAATAAACTTATCTTGGTTCCATTAGCATTACTGATTAGTGTAGTTGCACCTTGGTTAATCAATCCTTTATTAATGATTGGCGGCTTATTTCTATGTTATGAAGGAGTAGAAAAAGTTGTACACATGCTCCAGCATAAAAAAGCAAAAACAGCTGAGGAAGCCAATGAAAGCTTGGAACAGATCGAAATAGATTTAGACAAGTTTGAAAAAGAAAAAGTAAAAGGTGCGATTCGTACTGATTTTATTTTATCTGCTGAAATTGTGGTGATTTCGTTAGGTACAGTTGCAACAGCAGCATTTATGACTAAAGTGACTGTATTAAGTGTGATTGCAATCGTAATGACCGTAGGTGTTTATGGTTTTGTTGCAATGATTGTGAAAATTGATGATTTAGGCTTATATTTAACACAGCAAGCATCTGCGTTTAAAAATAAAATAGGTCGTGGTCTACTCTCATTTGCCCCTATTCTAATGAAAACATTATCTATTGTCGGAACGGTTGCAATGTTTTTGGTAGGTGGTGGAATTATTTCGCATACAGTTCCTTTATTACATCATTTTACTGAAGAAACCGTAGACCATTTAGAGTTGATTCCAAGTTTTGGTTCAATTATTGGTGCCTTAACACCAACATTGATTAATTTAGGAATCGGCTTTATTGCAGGTGCGATTGTATTAATGGTTGTTATACTTATTCAAAAATTTTGGTCAAAAGCATCTGCATAAATAAAATGCTCAATCACCATCATTATCATATGTGAGGTTAATATGCGTTGGAAAGGTCGTCGTGTCAGTACCAATGTTGAAGATCGTCGTGGTGGTGGCGGAGCAAAAGCAGGTGGTATCAGTATTATAGGTTTGATCGTTGCATTTGTTGCGTGGAAGTTTTTTGGAGTAGATCCACAACAAGCCTATCAAGCAACTCAAGCGGTTACCAGTGCTCAGTCTTCACAACAGGGTGTTGCGCCACAAAATTTAACTGCTGAACAGAAAGAGGCAAGTGATTTTGTTGGAACTATTCTTGCGGATACAGAAGATACTTGGACGCCGATTTTTCAAAAACTTGGCATGACTTACACGCCACCACGCTTAGTTTTGTTTAGCGGTGTCGATAAATCAGCTTGTGGTAGGGCACAAGCAGCGATGGGGCCGTTTTATTGTCCTGCTGATCAAAAAGTTTATATCGATACTGCTTTCTTTAAAGATATGCGCCAGCAAATGGGTATTTCTGGTGAGCAGAATCAGACAGAACTTTCTCGTCAAGATCAAGCAGGGGATTTTGCACAGGCTTATGTTATTGCGCATGAAGTCGGGCATCATATTCAAAATCTATTGGGCATCTCTGGTCAAGTACAGCAAGCACGTGCACAAGCTAGCCAAACACAAGGAAATCAGCTTTCTGTCCGTTTAGAATTACAGGCAGATTGTTTTGCTGGTATATGGGCGCATCAGAATCAACAACGCACTCAATTTTTAGAACAGGGTGATATTGAAGAAGCAATGGATGCTGCCGAGAAAATTGGCGATGATTATTTGCAACGTAGAGCTACGGGTCAGGTTGTTCCCGATAGTTTCACACATGGCAGTAGTGAACAACGAATGCACTGGTTTCAGCAAGGTCTGAAATCTGGAGATATCAATCAATGTGATACTTTTAAGTAAAAACGATGAATATTTGTTCTTAAATTATTAGGCGATAAACTCTGCTCAAGGAATTTTGATAGCCAAGTGAATGAGATTCATGCACGCATAGCAGTCCTCAACAGATTTGCGAAATTAGGTCGACCCACTTACCCAAGTTAGGCCTTAAATTTAGCTCAATTAGGGGGGTACATTTCAAATCTGTGTGCAAAAAAGCCCTTAAGTACTAAAGATACCAATGGTGCTGAATTATCTTAATAAAGAAAACATTCAAGCAAATACACAGTCACTGACGATTGTTTCTACGACTGAGTTACCAAAAGAAGTTTTACAAAAAGCAAAACCTATTGAATTAAAAACTCAATAATCAAAAAATAACCCTTATGAAACTTAAGGTTTCATAAGGGTTGCAATGTTTCTAAAACTAAAAATCAGAATATTTAACGTACGACCAAAACAGGGATATGGCTTTCACCTAATACTTTTTGAGCTACGCTGCCTAAGATAAATTTTTTGAAACCAGTCCGACCGTGTGATCCCATAATAATCAGATCAGTACCTAAGTTCTGTGCAGCACTGATAATTTCCCCATTTACAGAGAAGCCTTCCAACACTTGAGTTGCAACTGTCAATCCTAAAGCTTCAAATTTCTTTTCCGCTTTGGTTAAATTTTCTTGAACGTAGCTACGAACACGCTCTATCAATTCATTACTTTGACCGAGTCTAAGGTATGCATCTGCCAAATATGGGTCTAAGGTCATCACCTCAACCACAGTGATTTCACTATTTAGGGCTTTTGCAAGTTGAGCCGCTTGTTGAATGACATTATCGGAGATTTCAGAGTCATCAATTGCAACTAAGATTTTTTGATAGGCCATGTTTATTACTCCTTATTATTGCACTTTGAGTTGTTTCTAAATTTTTGTTTAAAATAAGATCTATGTTTTCATATTAAACTTATTAGTAGCATAATAAAACCTAGTAATTTTATAAGAATAATTAAATGTTAAAGCAGTTTTTAATTATTCAATCCATTGAAAAAATAATCTTTTTTTTAAATATTAATGTGAATATTAGATTTGGAAAGATTATAGACTTTGGTCTAAATATGACCATAACTCTACGAGTTGATCCGTCTGCAAATATTCACGCATTTTTAAAATTTGCTTTTCATCTAAGTCATACAATTTGAGGGAAAGCAGTTTTTCGATGTCTTGTTCAGGAAAACGATATTTTATCACTTTGGCTGGCACACCACCGACAATCGCATAAGACGGTACATCTTGGGTGACTACAGCGCCTGTTGCTACAACAGCACCTTCACCCAATTTTACTCCCTGCATAATCATGGCGCGGCTACCAATCCAGCAACCATCGGCAATCACGGTATCACCAGCAGGCAAGAAACTACGGGTGTCAAAAGGGAAGGTCGAAATCCAATCAGGACGGTGTAATTGATTGCCACCCATCATAATCACGCATTCAGCACCAAAACAGACAAAATTGCCAATATGCAGTTGATCAATTGGTTTCTCAGGTGTAGCAGGTTTGTCATGTAGATAACGTACCACACAGCGTTCAAAGCCCTGATCCCAATAAGCAGAATAATAAGAGTAATTGCCTTTGATATGGATATTGGGATTTTTAACTGTTTTTGAAATAAATTCGAACTCACACCAATGTTTAACAGGAGAGTTGATCAATGAATCCATAACTAAGACAAAATACTAAAAGAAATCGGCGCTATTATAGCTTTTATATTAGGAGAGAGCGTTAGTTGAGGAAGAATTTCCAAAACCAAATTAACAAACATTGATTTTGATTTGCAAATACAAAGTCTAGAATAGCATACAGCGTACCGCATTGGTCATAAGATTGCTATGGAAAGCTCATACGATTGCAACAACAATCAATAGGATTATTCTAGTAATCTTTACATAATGCTAATGATCAGTCGATTTTGCATTCCTCTATTCGTTTTTATTGTATTTAGAAATAGCATGCTTTTGAAACAAAGGAACTATTCAATCTGTTAAAAATTCATTTTAGATATAATTGAGTAAATTTTGCATATTTAATTTGATTGACGTTATTGGTAATAAAATTATGGGTTTAAAGGAAAAGAATAAAAAATATTGAACTGAATTCATTTATAAATGCATAATATCTGAATGATAACAAAAGGATAAATGTTAATGATTGAACCAATAAATGAAAGTTCAATTTTAAAAATTATTGGTGAAAAACTTTTATATATACATGATTTAATTGATTTAGCATTTGAAATTAAAGGAAAATTGAGAAATAAAGAGTTAGATTTTTCTGCATTAATTCAACCGTATGGTGGTTCTGAATGGGAAAATTTAACGATGATGATTCCATATCTTCCACGAGAAATCATAGAAGAAAACTTAGATCAGTTATTAGAAGGTTTTATGGATCTAAATTGGCCTGGCTCTAGAATTTTGTATGGATATTTAGCTGAGATAGATATTTATAAACTAAAAGATTCTTTTGATCGAGTCATTGATAAAGCAATAGGATTGGATGATACCGACTGGGTATATTTCCTTTGCATCTTTATGGATGATGAAAGGGTTGGAATGAAAGATTGTTTTATTCCACAGATTGAAAAGAGTCGTTCATTTCTAAAATCTCGCAATATAGATTATGATTAAAACTCTTAGTAGTGAAAATGAATACTAAGCTTTTAAAAGCTAACAAAAGAAAAATAACTGAGAAGAAAAACCCCTCAAATAGAGGGGCTAATTCAGTTTGGAATATTAAAGATATTCCACACTGACGATTTCGTATTCAACTTCACCTTGTGGTGTTTGAATTTTTACTTCGTCGCCTTCGTTTTTACCTAAAAGACCACGGGCAATCGGTGAGTTCACTGAGATTTTATTGATTTTAAAATCTGCTTCATCATCACCTACGATTTTATAAGTTTTACGTTCTTCAGTGTCTAGGTTTTCGATGGTTACTGTAACACCAAACACAACACGACCGTTTTGTTCAAGTGTTTTGACATCAATCTCTTGAGCTGCACCCAGTTTGCCTTCGATATCCTGAATACGACCTTCACAAAAACCTTGCTGTTCACGTGCAGCGTGATATTCAGCATTTTCCTTTAAATCACCGTGCTCACGAGCTTCCGCGATCGCTTGGATAATACGTGGGCGATCCACTGTTTTTAGCTGTTGTAATTCTTTCTCTAAGGCAACCTTGCCTTCAGGAGTCATAGGATAACGTTGCATTTCAGTCCCTCTAAATTGGTTGGGAAAATACAGGATTAAAAAAAGAAAAAGCCCGCCACCGATAAGGTGACGGGACTTATCAGTAAAGAATTAACCTACAGTTTGTAAATCTTGCAAGCGGTATACATCCATTGGCAATTTCACAGAAAATGCTTGGCAAACAGCCTCAGCACCATTAATTGTCGTAGTGTAATACACTTTACCTTGTAGGGCAGCACGACGAATCATGGCAGAGTCGTATTGAGCTTGTTTGCCTTCAGTTGTGTTGACAATAAGATGAATCTCACCATTTTTCAAGCGGTCTACAATATGTGGACGACCTTCAGTGACTTTATTGACAGCTTCACACTCAATGCCTGCTTCTTTCAGAACACGATGTGTGCCATTCGTCGCAACAAGTTTGAAGCCATATTCGATTAATTGTTTAGCAATATTGGCAATGTATTTCTTATCTGATTCACGAACTGATAAGAACGCATGCTTCACTTCGCCTTCTGTTGGCAAGCCTGGTAAACGTTCGTTTGAACCAAGTACTGCTTTGTAGAATGCTTCACCGAAAGTTTGACCTACACCCATTACTTCGCCTGTAGATTTCATCTCAGGCCCAAGCATTGGATCAACACCTTGGAATTTAGCAAACGGGAATACAGCTTCTTTTACTGCAAAGTGAGTCGGGATGATCTCTTTAGTGAATCCTTGAGATTCTAAAGATTGACCAGCCATACAACGAGCAGCAACTTTCGCTAAAGATTCACCGATACATTTAGAAACGAAAGGAACTGTACGTGATGCACGTGGGTTCACTTCGAGTACATAAATGTCGTTGCCTTTTACTGCAAACTGAACGTTCATCAAGCCGATTACACCAAGTTCTTTTGCCATTGCAACAGTTTGGCGACGCATTTCATCCTGAACTTCTTGTGAAAGTGAGTAAGGAGGAATTGAACATGCTGAGTCACCTGAGTGAATCCCTGCTTGTTCGATGTGCTGCATGATACCGCCAATCACAACGTCTTTACCATCAGATACGCAGTCTACGTCCACTTCAGTTGCATCATCAAGGAAACGGTCTAACAGGACAGGGGCTTCATTTGAAGCTTGAACTGCTTCACGAAGGTAACGTTTTAGCTCATCTTCGTTATAAACGATTTCCATTGCACGACCACCCAATACATAAGATGGGCGAACAACTAGTGGATAACCCACTTTCGCTGCTTCTGAAATACCTTCTTCAGCAGATTTAACGATGCTGTTGTTTGGTTGACGAAGCTGTAGACGTTGAATCATTTGTTGGAAACGTTCACGGTCTTCTGCACGGTCAATCGCATCAGGAGATGTACCAATGATCGGTGTACCTGCTTCTTCTAAAGCACGCGCCAATTTCAATGGTGTTTGACCACCGTACTGTACGATCACGCCTTTAGGCTTCTCTGTACGTACGATTTCAAGTACATCTTCAAGTGTTACAGGTTCGAAGTACAAACGATCTGAAGTGTCATAGTCAGTTGAAACTGTTTCAGGGTTACAGTTCACCATGATGGTTTCATAACCGTCATCACGCATGGCAAGCGCAGCGTGTACACAGCAGTAATCAAACTCGATCCCTTGACCAATACGGTTTGGACCACCACCAATCACCATGATTTTGTCACGGTTCGATGGATTTGCTTCACATTCTTCGTCGTAAGTTGAGTACATGTAAGCTGTGCTAGATTCGAATTCGGCAGCACAAGTATCAACACGTTTATAAACTGGGTAGACACCCAAGTTCCAACGTTGTTTACGGAATTGTTTTTGTGAAATACCCATCAAGTCAGCAATACGCAGATCAGATAAACCTTTACGCTTGAACGAACGGATATTGTCAGCATTTAAATCGCCAAAGCCTAAAGTTTTTACTTGAGCTTCAGTTTTAATGATGTCTTCGATTTGGATCAAGAACCAACGGTCAATCTTCGTTGCTTCGAATACGTCATCTAATGAGAAACCGTGACGGAATGCGTCAGCTACATACCAAATACGCTCAGGGCCTGGAACTTTAAGTTCTTTTAAGATGATGTCTTTGGCATTAGACGTACCAACTTCGATTTTTTCATCAAAGCCGCTGACACCTACTTCAAGACCACGAAGCGCTTTTTGAACGGATTCTTGGAAGTTACGACCAATTGCCATCACTTCGCCCACAGATTTCATCTGAGTCGTCAATACAGGCTCAGCTTGCGGGAATTTTTCGAAGTTGAAGCGAGGAATCTTGGTTACAACATAGTCAATCGCTGGTTCAAAGCTTGCAGGCGTGATACCACCAGTGATGTCATTTTTCAATTCATCAAGGGTATAGCCAACCGCAAGTTTTGCCGCGATTTTCGCAATTGGGAAACCTGTTGCTTTAGAGGCAAGCGCAGATGAACGAGAAACACGAGGGTTCATCTCGATCACAACCATACGACCATCTTTCGGGTTAATACCGAACTGAACGTTTGAACCACCTGTTTCAACACCGATTTCACGAAGAACAGCAACCGATGCATTACGCATGATTTGATATTCTTTATCTGTCAATGTTTGCGCAGGGGCAACAGTGATTGAGTCACCTGTGTGTACGCCCATTGGGTCAAAGTTTTCAATCGCACATACGATAATACAGTTGTCGTTTTTGTCACGAACAACTTCCATTTCGTACTCTTTCCAGCCAATCAGTGATTCATCAATCAATAATTGTTTGGTTGGAGAAAGATCGAAACCACGTTCACAGATTTCAATAAATTCTTCTTTATTGTACGCAATACCGCCACCAGAACCACCCATCGTGAATGATGGACGAATGATCACTGGGAAGCCGAAACGCGACTGAATTTCCAGTGCATGTTCCATACTTTCTGCAACATCGGCACGAGGACACTCTAAGCCGATTTTACGCATGGCGATGTCAAACAGTTTACGATCTTCTGCTTTTTCAATCGCTTCTTTTGATGCACCAATCAACTCAACATTGTATTTCTCTAAAACACCGTTGGCATCTAATGCAAGTGCACAGTTCAATGCAGTTTGACCGCCCATCGTTGGGAGGACTGCATCTGGGCGTTCTTTTTCAATGATTTGAGCAACAGTTTGCCAAGTGATTGGCTCGATATAAGTTGCATCCGCCATTGAAGGGTCAGTCATAATGGTTGCTGGGTTAGAGTTCACCAAAATAACACGATAGCCTTCTTCACGAAGTGCTTTACATGCTTGTGCACCTGAGTAGTCAAACTCACATGCTTGACCGATCACAATTGGACCTGCACCAATAATTAAGATGCTTTTAATATCCGTACGTTTAGGCATTACTCGCTCCTTAATTACTTCTTAGATGCTTCAATAAGTTCGATGAAATGATCGAACAATGGAGCACAGTCATGTGGACCAGGGCTTGCTTCAGGGTGACCTTGGAAGCTGAATGCTGGTTTGTCAGTGCGATGAATACCTTGGTTTGTACCATCAAACAGTGAACGATGTGTCACTTTTAAGTTTGCAGGTAAAGTACTCTCATCGACAGCAAAGCCGTGGTTTTGAGAAGTAATCATCACTGTACCATTCTCAAGATTTTGTACAGGATGGTTTGCACCGTGATGACCATGATTCATTTTCATGGTCTTCGCGCCAGAAGCAAGTGCTAAAATTTGGTGACCTAAACAAATACCAAATACAGGTAAAGTCGTAGTTTCAACAATCGTTTTTACTGCTTCAATCGCATAGTCACATGCTGCTGGATCACCAGGACCATTTGACAAGAACACGCCATCTGGATTTAAAGCGAGAACTTTCTCAGCAGGGGTCTGTGCAGGCACAACAGTGAGTTTACAACCACGGTCTGCAAGCATACGTAAGATGTTGGTTTTGACACCATAATCGTATGCAACAACATGAAATTTAAATTCTGGTTGGCTAAAACCTTGACCTAAAGTCCAAGAACCTTCAGTCCATTCAAAGCCTTCAGGATCACAGCATTCTTTTGCAAGGTCTAAACCATTTAAACCACCGAATGCACGTGCTTTTGCAATTGCTTCTTCTTCAGTGATATTTTCACCAGCAAGGATGCAACCATTTTGCGCACCTTTGTCACGTAAAATACGTGTCAATTTACGCGTATCAATATCAGCGATTGCAACAACATTATGTTGTTCCAAGTATTCACTGAGTGATTGTTCTGCACGGAAATTACTATGTAATAAAGGAAGATCACGAATAATTAAACCGTTCGCCCATACTTTATGGATGCGACCAGATTCAACGTCTTCGCTATTACAGCCTGTATTTCCAATATGGGGATAAGTCAGCGTCACAATTTGTTGCGCATAACTTGGGTCAGTCAAAATTTCTTGGTAGCCAGTCATGGCTGTATTAAAAACGACTTCACCAGTCGTACTTCCCGATGCACCGATAGACGTTCCTTTAAAGATCGTTCCATCTGCGAGGGCTAAAATGGCGGGGGTGCTCAAACCAAAGCTCCTGAACTAAAACCACAAAAATAGGGCTGTAAAAAAGCGAGAAGACATAAAAAAAGGTAGGCTGTCTTTAAAAACATGCCCCTCCTTCCAGTCTGCTCGCTTGTAACTTAACAGCGCATTATACGCATGAGTAGTTCAAAAGTCTATCTGTTTTATTGGCTAAAGCGAGTAATTGTAGTTTTTCTTTTATAAGTTTGGCTGTTGTTATGTCTATTGCCAAATCAATCATTCTTCTATCTATATCATGAGATATTATGAAAATTGTCTAACAATTTTTTCATACTCTAAAAGTAAAGCGTTTTATCTTATATTTAGCCAAAAAATCAACTAACAATATAGAGGGGAAACACAATGGCTGATAATCAAACGACACCAGCAACTGAAGAAGTTAAAGAAGTTGTGGTTGAAAAAACAGCGAAGGCGAAAGAAGTTGTTGCAGAGAAAACCACTGAAGTTAAAGAAGCTGTTGCTGAAAAGACGGCAGAAGTGAAAGAGGTGGTTGCTGAGAAAACTGCAAAAGCGAAAGAAGTTGTAGCTGAAAAAACAGCGAAGGCGAAAGAAGTGATTGCTGAGACTCAGGAACAAGCGAAAGAAGTCATTGCTGAGACTCAAGAGCAAGTGAAAGAAGTATTAGCTGAAACTCAAGAAAAAATTGAGGCGGAAGCGAAAGAACTTAACCAAAATATCCAAAATCAGCTTGCACAAATTAAGCAAGATATTTTGCAGCGTATTGATGTTATTAAAACTCAACTGAATTCATCACAAGGCAATTTAGTTGAATTAACGAATGCATTAAAAACTGAGTTAAATGCTTTAATTGAAGATTTAACGAAGGTCAGCAAAGAGTTGAAAGATGATATTGGTCAAATTTCAGTGAAGCATAAAGATACTTTGGTTGGTAGTTTTAAGCGTACTAAAGAGCAAGCGGTAGAAGCTTGGAATAAAGTTCGCGCTAGCTAACAAGTATTTAAATAAAAAAAGCGAGATCATTCTCGCTTTTTTTTATTTTTTAGAATTGATGTAACCAATCGCGTTTATTATGAAAGTCGGCTTGTGGGCTACTATGTTGCATTGCAAAATAGTGATTACCTTGAGTGGTATTAAAAACCGCAGTTAAACCTAAATACAAGTCAGACCATTTCAATTTATTCTGTTGCATAAATTTAGATAAATCTAGACTGACATTTAAACCATAATGTGTGCGTTGCAAATGGTTCAACTCAATGTCATATGCAGCAACGGGCGGCATATCCTCTGGAAAGCGATATTCTTCAAATTGATAGGCTTGCCAAGCTTGAGAGGGAGAAAGATTGATTTCACGATAAAAATCTTCATCTTTCACACCAATAAAAATCTCAAAACAAGTCTGTTCCCATAAAAAGTCTTGGCGAGGATGAGCCTTGACTTGATCTGGGTAAATCAGAAACTGATTGGGATCACGAACCCAAAAACCAACATTTAATGTCGCTGGTGTTTGTTGCTCAATTGCTCCAACGACAGTAATAGCATTAAAGCGATCGAAAGCAGAAAGTTCATAACTTGCCATTTTGATTACTTGTTACTGAAGTGAGCAAAACGAACTAAATTAGAAAGATGCTGGTTTTGTTTTGCTGCTTTTTTATAAAGCAAAACAATTTTACCAATTTTCTGTACAGATTCAGCACCTGTTGCTTCAACAAGCGCATCAATTACTGCGGCACGTGCATCACGATCTTCACCTGCAATTTTCACTTTAATGAGTTCATGATCATTGAGTGCGCGATGAGTTTCTTCAATGACGTTTTCTGTAAGACCTTGGCCACCAATCATTACAACTGGATTAAGTGCATGGCCAATTTGACGTAAACGCTTACGCTCATGGATAGATAAAGCCGCCATTAAAAATACCTGATTGTGAAAACGACCTAGTATAACTTGCATCCCGTTTCTAAGATAGATTTAGCAGACAGGCACTCGAAACAAATATGTGAAAATTAGGCAAATAGCCAATCATGACAATCGGAAAAAATCTGTAAAAGTTCGTGTGAATGAACTACAACCGTACTGTAATGAGAGTAATTTTAACGTACAATGACCAATCAGAAGTTTTTTGAAATTTAGTGAGTTATGGCGACACGCATTACCAATCAAAAATTGTCTAAAAGCAGTCGTGCATGGATGAGAGAGCACTTAGATGACCCTTTTGTAAAGAAAGCACAGAAGGAAGGTTATCGCGCACGTGCAGCATATAAATTACTTGAAATCCAAGAAAAATATAAAATGATCAAGCCGGGTATGACCGTTGTCGATCTTGGTGCAGCACCAGGCAGTTGGTCACAAATTGCAGGTAAATTAGTCGGTGCAAATGGTTTAGTGATTGCTTCAGATATTCTCGCAATGGACGCTCTTCCAGATGTGACTTTCTTACAAGGTGACTTCCGAGAAGAAGAAGTTTTCGAAAAATTGTTAAATATTTTAAATGGACGTCAAGTAGACGTTGTAATTTCAGATATGGCCCCCAATACATCAGGTAATAGGGCTGTCGATCAACCACGCCAGATTTACTTATGTGAATTGGCATTGGATTTTGCTCAAAAAGTTTTAGGCCCAAATGGACAGTTTATTGTTAAGGTGTTCCAAGGCTCAGGATTTGATGAGTTCAGAAAACAAGTTGTTGATAGTTTTGATGTATTAAAAACAGCCAAACCTGCGGCATCTCGTGCTCGATCAAAAGAAGTTTTTTTGATTGGTCAAGGTCGTAAAAAGGCATTGCAATAAAAGTGTACTTGCCAAGTTGTTAAAAATTGTGCATTTTGTACCTTTTAAGTTTTTTGCAACGCAAATTTATTGCTGTTTTTGTGAAGGTCAGCCAAGATTAGGTATGATCAAATTAGATTGATATGGGAATAAAGCCTTGAGCGATTACTTCAAGAATGCCGTATTGTGGCTCATCATACTCGGTGTTCTGATTTTGATTTTTAGCAACGTCAGTGACCGCAATAAGCCTGCAGCGATGAAATATTCTGATTTCGTTGCAGCGGTGAATGCTGGGCAAATTAAACAAGTCACAATTGACGGTTTAAACATTAGTGGTGAAAAAACCAATGGTTCTTCTTTTGAAACGGTTCGTCCACAAGTAGAAGACACTGAATTGCTTCCAAGCTTGAATAAACAGAATGTAGTCGTTGAAGGTACTGCACCACAACGTCAAGGCATTTTGATGCAACTTCTCATTGCGAGCTTCCCTGTATTACTGATCATCTTATTATTCATGTTCTTTATGCGTAATATGGGTGGGGGCGCTGGTGGCAAAAACAGCCCAATGAGTTTTGGCAAGTCAAAAGCGAAAATGTTATCTGAAGACCAGATTAAGATTACGTTTACCGATGTTGCAGGTTGTGATGAAGCAAAACAAGAAGTGGTTGAAATTGTTGACTTCTTGAAAGATCCTTCTAAGTTCAAACGTCTTGGTGCAACCATTCCTCGTGGTGTATTGATGGTTGGTCCTCCAGGTACGGGTAAAACATTACTTGCGAAAGCCATTGCAGGTGAAGCTAAAGTTCCATTCTTTAGTATCTCTGGTTCTGACTTCGTTGAAATGTTTGTTGGTGTCGGCGCTTCACGTGTTCGTGACATGTTTGAACAAGCTAAACGTCATGCTCCATGTATCATCTTTATTGACGAGATTGATGCGGTGGGTCGCCATCGTGGTTCGGGTACAGGTGGTGGTCATGATGAGCGTGAACAAACCCTGAACCAAATGCTTGTTGAGATGGATGGTTTTGAAGGTAATGAAGGCGTAATTGTCATTGCTGCAACTAACCGTGTAGACGTACTTGATAAAGCATTGCTTCGTCCAGGTCGTTTTGATCGCCAAGTGATGGTGGGTTTACCAGACATCCGTGGTCGTGAGCAAATCTTGAATGTTCATTTGAAGAAACTTCCTTCGGTTACAGGCGTGGATGTTAAAGTCCTTGCTCGTGGTACGCCAGGATTCTCAGGTGCGCAACTTGCGAACTTAGTCAACGAAGCTGCGTTGTTTGCTGCTCGCCGTAATAAAAACACGGTCGATATGCATGACTTTGAAGATGCAAAAGACAAGATCTACATGGGTCCAGAACGTAAATCGATGGTGATTCGTGAAGAAGAACGTCGTGCGACGGCTTACCATGAAGCTGGACATGCCATTGTTGCTGAAATTTTGCCAGGTACAGACCCTGTGCATAAAGTGACAATCATGCCACGTGGTTGGGCATTAGGTGTAACTTGGCAGTTGCCTGAGCAAGACCAAACCAGCCATTACAAAGATAAGATGTTGAACGAGCTTTCAATCTTATTCGGTGGTCGTATTGCCGAAGAAGTGTTCATTAATCAAATGTCGACAGGTGCATCAAACGACTTTGAACGTGCAACTAAAATGGCGCGTGCAATGGTGACCAAGTATGGTATGTCTGATGCTCTTGGTGTAATGGTTTATGAAGATGAAAACCAAAGTGGTTTCTTTGGTAATGTGGGTAGCCGTACAATTTCAGAAGCAACTCAGCAAAAAGTTGATGAAGAAGTACGTCGTATCTTGGATGAACAATATAAAGTTGCTCGTGATATCTTGGAAAATAACAAAGATATCGCACATGCAATGGTGAAAGCGTTGATGGAATGGGAAACCATCGATCGTGACCAAATCCGTGACATTATGGAAGGTCGTGAACCACAACCACCTAAGGTCTATATTCCTGAAAATCCAGTGGCTGCATTTGAACCACCGAAAGATGGTCCATCTACACCACCACCATTACCAGCAATGGGCTAATGGTTAAAATCAAAGAGAGTCGCTAAAAGCGGCTCTTTTTTTGTCCTTATTTTGGCTAAGCTGAAAAAATAAATCAACAATGTTCTCAGAATAGTCTTGTTAAACTAAAGTGATTCGTAAAGTGTTAAGAGTTTTTTGATAATGCAGTTGATGCCATTACCACAGTGCCAGTTACAATGTGGTCGTTTTACACTGGATTTATCCCAGCCACAGATTATGGGTATTCTCAATGTCACCCCTGATTCTTTCAGTGATGGTGGACAGCATCATCATAAAGAACATGCGGTTCAACGTGCTTTGCAGATGATGGAAGAGGGTGCAAGCATTATTGATATTGGTGGAGAGTCTACACGCCCAAATGCATCACCTGTTGAATTGGAAGAAGAAATTCAACGGGTTATTCCAGTGGTGGAAGCATTGGCAAAATATGATGTGATCATATCGATTGATACCAGTCAGCCTGAGGTGATTCGAGCTGCCGTGAAAGTAGGTGCGCATATCTGGAATGATGTTCGTGCTTTAACTCGTCCACAAGCTTTAGAAACGGCGGCTGAATTAAATATTCCTGTGGTGTTGATGCATATGCGTGGTGAACCGACCAATATGAATCAGTTGGATCAATATCAGGATGTGACTGAAGATGTGATCCATGAATTACAGCAGCGGCTTAATCAAGCAATTGCAGTCGGAGTAAGCAAAGAAAATATTATTATCGACCCGGGTTTCGGTTTTGCCAAGAACGCACAACAGAATTTTCAATTACTCAATGAATTTTGGAAACTGAATCGGATAGGGTATCCGATCTTGTCTGGCTTGTCACGTAAACGTTTCATTGGTGAGGCATTGAATGGTATACCTGCACAGGAACGTGCGCTTGGAAGTGTCATGGGGCATCTACTGAGTATTCAGCAGGGCGCTAGTATTGTTCGAGTGCACGATGTTAAAGCCACAAGCGATGCGATAAAAGTTTGGAATGCGATGCGTTTAGCTCAATAATTACAGAGAAATAATGAAGATAAAAATACATTCCAATACGATGTATCTTTATCTTTTTGCATACAATCACTGCAATCTTGTCATTCATTTAAAAGACATAAAATTGGGGGATTTTATTATGCATCAATCTACAAAAATACTGACCTTAACCTTGCTAAGTTCCATGATGATCGCCTGTGGTAATCCCGTAAAGGAACGTAGCCATGTAGTCGCTCCTGCATCTTTGGTTATGTCTAATATGGCAGCGGATAGTACCCGAAAGATGATTGCTCCTGCTGCGTACATGGCGGCAATGCCTAGTTCAGAAAGCGTGCGGCTAGAACAGAATACTGAAAAATATCAAAAGAATGAGGTCAATCCTATTTATCGGGTTGCAGATCAGGCAGTTTCAACCTTTAGCATTGATGTCGATACAGGCAGTTATAGCAATACCCGCCGTTTCCTCAATGATGGGCGTTTGCCACCAGTCGATGCGGTTCGTGCTGAGGAAATGATTAACTATTTTGATTATCAATATCCACAGCCAAACAGCATTCACCCATTCTCGGTCACGACTGAAATTGTTGATTCACCGTGGAAAGAAAATGCCAAACTGATCAAAATCGGGATTCAAGCCAAAGACTTGGCAACCAAACAGTTACCACCAGCCAATTTGGTATTCTTGGTTGATGTTTCCGGTAGTATGGATGCAGCAGATAAACTTCCATTAGTTAAACAAACTTTGCGTTTACTCACGGAGCAACTCCGACCTCAAGATAAAGTCACCATCATTACTTATGCGAGTGGCGAAAAACTGGTATTAGAACCGACAGCTGGTAATGAAAAAGATAAGATTCTAGCAGTGATTAATACATTACAAGCAAGTGGTACAACGGCAGGAGAACAAGCGATTCAACTGGCTTATAAGCAAGCAGAAAAAGCCTTTGTGAAAAATGGTATTAACCGCATTTTACTGGCGACAGATGGTGATTTTAATGTTGGTATTACTGACTTTAGCACTTTAAAAGGCATGGTCGCTGAGAAACGTAAAAGTGGTATTTCCCTCACAACATTAGGTTTTGGTACTGGAAACTACAATGAACAGCTGATGGAACAATTGGCGGATGCAGGTGATGGAAATTACAGCTATATCGATAATAAAAATGAAGCAAAAAAAGTCGTAGAACGACAGCTTTCATCGACACTTGCAACGGTTGCTCAGGATGTCAAAATTCAGGTTGAATTTAACCCTGCGACGGTGAAGGAATATCGTTTGGTGGGGTATGAAAATCGGATGCTAAAACAGGAAGATTTTAATAATGATAAAGTCGATGCAGGAGATATTGGGGCAGGGCATAACGTAACAGCAATTTATGAAATCGTTCCAGTTGGAGAACAAGGCTGGCTCAATGATTCACGTTATCAGGCATCGACAAAAACAGATACAACGAAAAAATCTGAATATGCGTTTGTAAATTTGCGCTATAAATTGCCAAATCAAGAGAAGAGCATTCTTTTAAACCAAGCTGTAAAAGCTGAAAGTAAGTCCCTTGCTCAGGCCAATAGCGATACTCGTTTTGCCATTGCAGTGGCTTCCTATGCCCAGCAGCTAAAAGGCGGGCAATACAATGCTGCTATGGGGTGGGATCAAATTATTCAGTTAGCCCAGCAATCAGCAAAACCAGATCCTTACCAAATGCGTGAGGAATTTATAGAGCTTGCCAAGATCGCAAAAAGTTTAAGTGCTAAAAAAGACTAAATTATCTTTTTAAAAAGCGGTCGGAAAGATCGCTTTTTTTATGTCTAAATATCGTGATTTGTATGAGATTATGTTATAAGCATGGCGTTTTATTGGCATATTATTTTATTTATGTTTGAAGATCTCCTTCTCCCCATGTTTGATGATGAATATTATCCTGATATTCTCGTTGCCGAAGTTAAACAACAGATTAAACACTTTTCCAAAAAGGTGAGTCGTTCAGGTTTAACTGAAGCAGAAATATATCATTTTGCTCATCATACAATGATCGCAATTAATGAGATGAAACCCCAGTTTGAAGACCTAGATTCAAGTTTAGATGATACGGCTGCGGATTATATTGCTGAAGCTATGATGATGATTGTGCAAGAAGCAGGTTATTTTGATATTGAAATGGAACAATTGATTGCAAATCGAGAGTGGTAAAATTCACTCTCGATATTTAGAAATTATAATCATTCCTTATTTGAAATCTCACTCCAAAATTTAGGTAAAGTAATTTGACCTGAAATCCATGCTTCAATTTTAGGTTGTTTAATTTTTTGATAATAAATACTTTCGGTCTGAATCAGTAAGCCTAAAGTATCGCCTTTGTTTAAACGTCCATTAATACTAGGTAATTCAATAGTTTGATTTCCTTTCGATGCTGAATCTTTATTAGAAATAACTTGGTCAAAAGTATGTTTTTTGCTTGGATTTAATGCTGTTGTTTGATCATTTAAAATGGCATATTTACCCGTTTTTCCAGATTTAATGGCCATAGAAATAAATAGTGTTGGTTCTACTTTATTTTTTGGCGTTTCGATCTTTAAAGTAAGTTGTGGTGTACCTGTGATATGTGCCAATTCAGTTATCGTATGGATCGGAACAAACACAGCTTGCGAATTCTGAGGTTCGATCCAAGTTTTATTTAACGTGTATTGTGTTTTTGCATCCAAATCTTTGAACTTATAGACCGGACTTTTGTCGACACATAATTCTGGTAAATCAATTGTTGCGGTTTGGTCTTTGAGTTTTTGATCAAACCATCCCATGATCGTATCTTGTAATTTATATTTTTTTTGATTTCCACAGGTGACAGATTTACCAATATACCAAAAAGGAGTATCACCCAATGGAGAATGCTGTGCAAATGGTTGTAAATGTCCACCTTGTACACCGATTAAATGCACTTCATGCTGCGCTTTGTGAATACATTGAGCTGCCTTTACACCTTGGTTAAAAGGAAATAAAACATCTCTAAACCCTTGAATGATGAGAGCATCCGCTTGAGGGGCTTGTGCAGTTTCGCAAAACCAACTTGCTTGATGTGTCTTTAGAAAATCATAAGTTGATTGTTTCAACTGACCTTGTTGGGTATCTTGATAAGCTTGTTTAAGTTGCAGATCAAATTTGTTCCAATTCCACCAATCGCCAATCAAATTCAAGAAACTTAGCCAGTCACCTTTAGGGACACCATTAGGCACAAGACTTTCGACGATGTCATACCAAGTTGTGATAGGTACAATTGCTTGTAAGCGAGGATCTAAAGCGGAAGCAATATATTGCACACCTCCTGCATAAGATTCACCGATCATGCCCGTACGAACCCCATTTTGGTTTTGTGCGAGTTGTGGCAAATTTTTTTCAGCCCAGTTCATGATGCTGATGACATCTTGAGCTTCTTTTTCAGGATCGGTTAAGCGAATTTTACCCTGACTATTTCCATGACCACGTTGATCATAGCTGATTACCCAATAGCCATTTTTCCACGCTGTTTTGGCTACTTGACCCGTCGGAAGTAAAAAACCATATAAGCTCAATTCTGGTCTTTTCATTCGAGATAAACCAAAACCATGGGTATGTAGTAGTAAGGGTGCTGTTTGTCCTGCTTTTAAATGAGGTTGATACACTGTAAATGCAATGATTGTTCCATCTGTTGCGATTGTTTTTGCTTGAAAATAACGTTGTTTTAATTCTGTTGGTTGCGATTGAATTTTTTGAGGTTGAATTGTCGCATTGACACAACCTTGTAATAGCAAAAAAATGCCAAAGCAAAGCCATAAAATATTTGAACGCATAGATTCTTTCATCCTTGAGCAAATCTGTGGGAAATTCTAATTGGATGGTGTGTAGTTTACTGTGTGAAACGGATTGAGACTATAAAGGATAGGTCATTTTATTGACCTATCAGTTTTATACTATTTAATTCGATGTGGGCTTGAGCGATAAGCATATAAAAACAATCCCGCACATAAAAAGATTAATCCTAAAATCAAATGTGAATTAAGCGGCTCATGATTAAAAAATATCCCCCAAAAACTTGCTAATACAGGCGTCATAATCGTAATCAGCATCACTGTCACTGTGTCATGGAAATGTTCCTGTTGTCGTTGTGATTGCAACACTATATTTGAGTAATTAAAAATGAAGGCAATAAAAAAGGTCGCGATTGAGGCAACCTCAATTTT
This sequence comes from Acinetobacter sp. 5862, assembly GCF_024494585.1. Classification (NCBI taxonomy): domain Bacteria; kingdom Pseudomonadati; phylum Pseudomonadota; class Gammaproteobacteria; order Moraxellales; family Moraxellaceae; genus Acinetobacter; species Acinetobacter sp. 5862. The sequence goes on along the minus strand of NZ_JANHGP010000055.1, from coordinate 83,668 downwards.
TCAAATGATGAGCTTGTTAAATTGTCATCGGATGAAGCTATGCAAAGTCCCCTCGCATAAAAATGCAGACGCTTCGCCACATTGCATTGGCGGGAATGCAATCCTTAATGTGAATAAGACGAATGGGTGAAACCTTGTGAATCAACATATGAGAAATTTTAAAATAAGCTTTACATTTTTATAGCATGAGGCTTGAGTGAAAAATAACCTTTGGCGTTAAAGCTTTAAAAATATGGCGAATAGAAGCGCATCAGATCAAGATTTTTTGGCTTGCTTAAATAAAGAATATTTCCATAATGTTGTCATTCGGATTTTCAAAGTAGTTTGCTCTTGTCTTCTTTAGAAATTATTGCCGTTATTATTAGTGTGATCGGTGTTGCGCTCACGATAAAACGAAATATGTGGTGTTGGTGGTTTAATTTTTTGGCATTTATTTTATATGCTTACCTTTTTTTTACCTTTAAATTATACGGCGAAACGATTTTACAATTCTTATTTATGCTGATTAATTTCTATGGTTTTTATTATTGGCTGAAAGGTAAACGCCAAGACCATGAGATTCGGATCGAACCAATTGCAGCCAAAATGGTATTGATGCAAATGTGTTTAGCAGCAATCGGTGGATTATTGTTTGGTTTAACGCTTAAATATTTTACCGATGCTGCTGTACCGTTATTAGATGCCCAACTCGCTGCTTTTAGTTTACTGGCAACCTATTGGACAAGTCGTAAACATATCGCAACTTGGGTACTTTGGGTATTTGTTGATATTGTCTATGTCGGTATGTTTATTTATAAAGAATTATTTTTAACCGCAGGATTGTATGCCGCTTTTGTGTTGTTGGCTGCATATGGTTGGTGGCAATGGGAACAAGTCAAACACAAGCAACTTGCGAATTCGATTTAGATAGGTTTCTATCCAAATCGATAAGCTGCTTCGTTGATTGAGTCAAATTCCTAACAGGATTTAAATGATGGGCATTCTCTAGACTAAATTTTTAAGACTTATTTTGCCAATAAGGCCAATTTACTTCAGGCGTAAAACGATAATCACGATCTAACCAATAAGATTGCGTTGAAGCAGTTTTATTTTTAAGACCCATGATATGCATTAAATTGTTATCAAGTTCTGCTGTATTAAGTATTTTTTCTTTATTGACACCCGTGACTTGCATATTGTCATGCCACATAATCACAGGAACTTGGTATCCCGCTTTTGTATTCGGGCTGTGACCAGCATAGTTAATCTCATGACCAACTTCATTTCCGTGATCTGAAACGACCATAAAAGATCTAAAGTCAGAATTATTATCAGCCTTTAGATCATCTAAAAATCTAGCAAGCAACGAGTCTTCATATAATACTGAATTATCATAATCATTGCGTAGTGAACGAACCCAAGGATCAATATTGCGATTCTTGAGGTCGAGTTCGACAGCATCATTACTGTCTCCAGTAAATTTATTAAACGCTAATGGGTAACGTTGTTGGTAATTTGGATGTGCGCCAATCAAATGAAGAATAATCAGTTTTTTAGGATCCGGATCTGCAAGAGCTTGTTGATAAACGGGAATAAGCTTTTCATCTAATGAATGACTACTTCTTCCTGATCGTGTATTTTTATAAACAGCCGTATCTGCATAAGAACCAAATAATGAAGATAAATAACTATCATCTTGATTGCTTAACCAATAAATCTTATAGCCTGCTGCCCGAGCGTAAGCTAAAACACTTTCTGAAGAATATTGATCATGCGCAGATGCAGGACTTTCAGTCAATAAAACACGTAGCGCATTGATCGTTGAAGGTGACGGTGAAAATGCATTACAAAAGATTTTTAACTCATCAAGTTTTTTTGCTAATTCTGGAGTCGTCTCGCGTTGATAACCACAAACACCTAAATTTAAACTTGTTAAGCTCTCTGAGAGAACTAACACATGTGTTTGTTTCTCATCCTGTTTTTTTGTTAGAGTTAAATTTTGCTTTGCACTGATGTCCCATTGTCGGTGTACATTTTGATGTTGCTTAATTCTATTTTTAAAATCCTGAAGTTTTGTTTGATAGTCTGACCAAAAAATGATGGGATGAACTTTACGTGATGGCTTCATTAAATAGCTTGTTATTGTTAATAAAACAATGAAAACGATACAACTACGATAAATTCGACTCTGCCACATCTGATCAAGATGATGAGCTTTAATCAGTTTGAAAGTAGAAATACTGTAAAGAATAAGCAAGCAAAGTAGACTAAAAATCACACTTAAGATTGTGCTTAAGTGTAGTTGTATGAATTCCCACGTTTCCTGCTGACTGGTATTGGCAATAGCTTCAATAATAAAATAGGCTTCATTATCACTATCAAATAAAAACCACGTACTCGAACGCAGTAGTACATCAAGCCAAGTCGCAAACCACCATAAAACTGTAAATCCATACCAATATTTTTTGTGTGTTTTAATGGCAAGCCAAATTAAACCTACACCTGGCAAAGAAAGAAATCCCAGTCTTAAACCATCAGACAAATTGCCGGCAATACTGAGTAATCCCCCAGTAATTAATGCGGGCAATAGAATTATGAGCAGAATATTAAAATGTTTAAAACTGGCCTTCATATATGCCTAGAAAAATAAGGGAGCAACGGAGAGCGTGCTACTATCGGTTTAAGTGAGTGGAGTGTCAATCTAAAATTAAGAAGTATTTGATTGGATAGTAAATTAAATTTTTAACCTGATTTGTTTTCGATGAAATATGCTGATGATCAATAAAAAATTCATTATTTCTCCGTAATTTTCGCTTTTTGCAATGATATGTTAATAAGGATGGTGTTTCCTTGAAAGCTCGGTAATGATCGTAGATTGAAAGTCCCTCTATTTTCCTATCTTTTTGAAAAAATTGACTGTTTCCACGATGGAATGAGCAGCCATGCTATCTAAATTTTTTATTGAGCGTCCAATTTTCGCAGGTGTGCTTGCCATTATTGTTATGGCATTAGGAATACTGGCAATTCTGAATTTGCCAGTTGAACGTTATCCTGATATTGCTCCACCGAAAATTACAGTATCGACCAACTATAGTGGTGCTGATGCCAAAACAGTTGAACAAAGTGTAACTCAAGTTTTAGAGCAGCAAATCCAAGGGCTTGATCATTTACTGTACTTTAGTTCAAGCAGCGATGCAGCTGGTCGTAGCCGTATTACGATTAGTTTTGAAAATGGCACAAATCCCGATACATCACAGGTTCAAGTACAAAATAAAATTAGTGGCGTGATACGCCGTCTCCCAGATGCGGTACAACGGCAGGGAGTAAATGTCACTAAGTCCTTGGGTGATACCTTTATGGTGATTGGACTGTATGACACTACAGGGCAAGCAAATAATATTGCGTTGTCTGATTATCTATCTACGCATGTCCTTGATAATTTAAATCGGATTGATGGCGTAGGTGAAACAGATGTTTTTGGATCGCAGTATGCAATGCGAATTTGGCTAGATCCAAATAAATTGACTCAATATAATTTAATTCCAAATGATGTCGTTACCGCGATTACTACTCAAAATACACAGGTGGCAGCAGGTGCGATCGGAGATTTGCCTGTTGTTCAAGGTCAATACTTGAATGCAAAAGTAACAGCAGGTTCTCGTTTAAAGACCATTCAAGACTTTGAACAAATTATTGTGAAATCAGATGTATCTGGAAGTTTTGTTCAATTAAAAGATATTGCTCGGATTGAATTAGGGGCAGAAAATTATCAATCATTTAATACGATCAATGGCTACCCAGCTGCAGGTCTTGGTATTTCTTTATCTTCTGGTGCCAACGCAATTCAAACATCTAAACTTATTCATCAGACTTTAGATGAACTCTCTAGCAAGCTTCCAACAGGGTATAAGATCGTTTATCCAAGAGATAATACTCCCTTTGTGCAAGAATCTATTAAAGAGGTAATTAAAACACTTGTCGAAGCAATTGGTTTAGTTATTTTAGTCATGTTTCTTTTTCTTCAAAGTTGGCGTGCGACGCTTATTCCAAGTATTACTGTACCGATCGTGATTTTAGGGACTTTTGCCGTACTTGAATTACTTGGATTTAGTATTAATACCTTAACTCTTTTTGCATTGGTGCTTGCGATTGGTTTGTTGGTTGATGATGCAATTGTTGTGGTGGAAAATGTTGAACGGCTTATGCATGAGCAGCATTTGTCACCCAAACAAGCAGCCGTTGAATCTATGCAAGAAATTAGTGGTGCATTGATTGGAATTACCATGGTGTTAACAGCCGTTTTTATTCCAATGTCATTTTTTGCTGGTTCTATCGGGGTTATCTATCGTCAGTTTTCAATCACTTTGGTTGCTGCGATGGTCTTATCTTTAGTAGTGGCTTTGGTGCTTACACCCGCTTTATGTGCTCTGATTTTAAAGCCAAACCATCAACCTAAGTCATGGGCGATTCGGTTTAATAACGGGATAGACACACTTAAAAATAAGTATTTATCTCTAGTGCAAACCATGCTTCGTTATAAAATCTCTGTATCTGTAATTTTTATTGCATTAATTGCCGTATTTGCTTTGTTCTATAGCAGTCTGCAAAGTAGTTTTTTACCAAAAGAAGACCAAGGGATATTAAGTGTTCAATTTAAATTAGTGGATAGTGCGCCACTTTCAAAAAGTCAGGAGGTCGGTGAGGCAATTCGTCAGTATTTTCTTCAGAATGAAAAAGCAAATGTCAATTTAGTGCTTATTCGTTACGGACGAAATAATTCTGGAACGGGGCAAAATCTTGGACAAGGCTTTGTTTCATTAAATCATTGGGACGACCGTATTGGGAAGAAAAACTCTGCTGAAGCTATTCGCAAGAGAGCACTTAAATATTTTAGCCAATTTCCCGATGCACAGATCAATGTGACGTTGCCTGCTTCGGTAAATGGATTAGGCGCAACAGATGGAATGGATTTATGGATTCAGGATATTAATGGGCAAGGTGAGCAATTCCTCGATCAAAGTTTTAAACAGTTGCAACAGTTGGGACAAAAATATTCAAGTTTTGAAAACTTAGATAAACAATCCACTGATAGTAAAGCTACTTTGAATGTGAAGATTGACCATAAGCAAGCGATGGCAAATGGTTTAAATCTAAATGAAATTAATAGTACTTTGTCGACCGCATGGGGTGGGACATATGTGAATGACTTTATTGACCGTGGTCGAATTAAACAAGTTATTTTACAAGGTGATACACCATTCCGTTCTAAGCCTGAAGACTTATATAGCTGGTCAGTACGCAATAATCAAAATCAAATGGTACCTTTTAGTTCATTTTCAACGACATCATGGGGAGGGACGCCAAGCATTGTGCAACGCTATATGGGATACAGTGCTTTGCAATTACAAGCTAATGTTGTCAGTGGTCAATCTTCAGGCCAAGCCATGAAAGATATTGAACAGTTGGTGGGCCAACAAGAAGGCTTAGGTTTGCTATGGACTGGGCTTTCTTATCAAGAGCAGCAATCGACTAATCAAGCAATTTGGCTATATTTAATTTCTATTGCATTTATTTTTCTATGTTTAGCCGCGTTGTATGAAAGTCTGCGTATTCCTATGGCTGTGATGACCGCAATTCCTTTAGGAATTGGCGGTAGTATTATTTTTGCCCATATTTTTGATTTACCAAATGATGTTTACTTTCAGATTGCTTTACTTACAACAATTGGCTTATCCTGTAAAAATGCAATTTTGATTGTTGAATTTGCAGCGATGGCACAAACACAAGGAAAAAATGCCATTCAAGCAGCACTACAAGGTGCAGGGCTGCGTTTGCGTCCTATTCTAATGACGTCTTTTGCATTTGGCGCGGGAGTCATTCCACTGGTTTTTGCATTTGGAGCAGGGGCTGTAAGCCGTCAGGAAATTGGTATCAGTGTTTTAGGTGGTGTGATATTCGGGACAGTGTTGGTACTGATATTTATTCCATTTATGTTTGTACTGGTTGCCAGTATGTTCCAGCCTAAACATAAACTGGAAACCACTGAATAAGACAATCTTTAAAATTCAGTGCAAATGAATGATCAGGTCTATGAGTTAAGCTCATAGACCTGAATTATTAATTGCTTCAATGATTTTATTCTGAGCTGTAATAATAATTGTACCGACAAAGCCTAAAAACTACTTTATTCTCAAGCATAAACAACGTTTTTAGGTTGAGTGAATGACTGCTCCAACAAAACAAAAAAAATTAACTCAGCAGCAAGCGATTGCTGTTGAACGTGATTTAGCAAAATTTGCCAATACCATGGACAGTTTGGTTCGAATTCCTTTTACCAAACAGGGAGTCGGAGCAGATGCTGCATTGAGTACCATGCCGTTTGCGGGCGATATCGCAGGTTTTGTTTTAACACTATATGCTTTTAAAAAAGCCAGAGAAGTGGGTGTACCACAGCATAAATTGAAGGGTGTGGTCAAACTGGCGATTATGGATATGTTGGTGGGTTTTGTACCGATTGTCGGTACCTTATTTGATGTATTTATTCGTCCAAGTCGCAAGACACTGGAAATCGTTCATGACCATATCCGTGAGAAATATCAAGTGCATAGTGATATTCATGTGGTGCATCCATTCTTGCATGAATCCCTAGAACAAAAGCAGAAAACTTCAGCTTTCTGGCGTAATCCGATCGTAAGTTGGATTTGGTTACGTATCCCAGATTTATTGGGTATTGCAGTACTCATTTTATTGGCTGTTACAGTTTGGGCAGGTTTTAGTTATCTGTGGCAGTTTTATCAATCTTTCCAATCACACTAGATTTTAAGCAAAAATAAAGCCTCCATAACGGAGGCTTTATCATTTATCTGATACTGATTATTGAACATTTAATTGCTGTAAAGCGGCAACACGTTGTTCAATGGTTGGGTGAGTTTGGAATAAAGCCGCTAAGCTAAAGCCTTGTTCCTTACCTTCCGCAATTGCAAATGCTTTCATTTCTTTTGGCATTTGATCTGGCATTTCTGACTCTGCCTGTAAACGAAGTAGAGCAGAAATCATTGCTTGTTTGCCTGCTAAACGTGCACCAGCTTCGTCTGCGCGATATTCACGTTGACGAGAGAACCACATTACAATCGCAGAGGCCAAAATACCGAATACGATGTCGAGTACAATCGTAATAGCAAAATAAGCAAGACCAGGTGCTTCACCATCTTCACGACCGAACACATTACGGTCAATAAAGTCACCTGCAATACGTGCAAAGAACATCACAAAGGCGTTCACTACACCTTGAATCAATGCAAGAGTCACCATATCGCCGTTGGCAACGTGACCGATTTCGTGCGCAAGTACAGCACGAAGTTCATCTTTGTTCATACGCTCAAGTAAGCCTGTCGAAACAGAGACTAAAGCATCATTTTTATTCCAACCTGTCGCAAATGCATTGGACTGGTAAGAAGGGAAAATACCAACTTCAGGCATTTTAATACCTGCACGTTGAGAAAGTTGTGCCACTTCTTGTAGTAACCAAGCTTCTGCTTGACTACGAGGAGCATTTGGGTCAATTAATTCAGTTCCAGTGGTTTTTTTCGCCATCCACTTCGACATGAATAAGGAAATTAAAGAACCCACCATACCAAAGACAAAACAGACGACTAAAAGGTTGCCTAGATTCAAGCCACCCGCGCCATGGTAACTACCGACACCGAAGAGTGACAAGATAATGCCAGCTACAACCAGTACCGCGAGGTTGGTCAGCAAGAACAAACCAATCCGCATCATTGAGAAAATCCTCTTATAAATAAAAACTGATCTGATTTATAAATTATAAATCATAACGCTAATATGCAGGGCGAACCCTAAAAATTCAAGCAAAAAATGAGCGTAGATACATTAAGCTAATAAAACAATAGAAGTGTTTTAAGAAGGGGAAAACGACTAATTTATTTGAAAAAAAATAAAATCATGATGTGAGAATAAGTGATTTCTTTGTTTAATCACTTACTCGGATTCGTGCAGATGCAGTTGCATTGGCTGTGGTATATGTGCCTGGTGCATCTGTAAAAGTACCATCGGCCAATGTGATAATTTGACGACTATATTGTTTAGGTGCGGACACAGCTTCTGAATTTGAAGATGTATAATTTGCCGATTGAGCAATCACTTGAGTATTTGCATTATTAGAACTCGAAGTTGAACTTAGACTTGATGAATAGAGATTTTGAAAACGACTTGTGACACGACGGACATAATCTTGTGTTTCACGAAATGGCGGTATTCCACCATATTTATCAATATTACCTTCACCAGCATTATAAGCAGCAATAGCAAGTTGCGTATTGCCATTAAAACGTTTTAACAACCAACTTAGATATCTCGCACCACCAAAAATATTTTGTTGAGGGTCGTAAGCATTACTCACGTTAAAACGCCGTGCAGTTGCAGGCATCAGTTGCATTAATCCTTGAGCACCGACAGGGGATCGCGCATTAATATTAAAACCTGACTCAGTATGCATAACGGCTTTAATAAGACCTTCTGAAACGCCATGCTGTTGCGCTGCTTGACGGATCATCTGATCAAAAGCATTTTTATTACGACTATAACTTGGTAGAACAGAGGCTTCACTTGCGCCCCAGTTACTATAGCTGTGAATATTGCTATCAGGATAATAGGTCGCTTTAATCACTTTTAGGTGATTGTATTCAGCTTTCTTTTTATTGGTAAGTAAAGTTGTACCATTATCATCTTTAAATTGATAAATGGTTTGACCAGCATAACTAGATACTGTCGTATTTAAAAAACCGATTGTCCCCAAAAAAAGAACGAAAATATATTTTGTTTTGTCCATCATTATAATATTCACAAAAGATGAGCATGGAGTTGTTCACAGTAGTGTAACAAAAAAAAGCATAAAAAAAACTTTAGCTACAATTTTTTTATTTCCGCTCTCTTACAAAAAGCAAGTCGTTTTGTGCGAATGTTCAGCAAAAAAATTAAATTATTTTTTTTAAAATCTAAGTCTTGACATATTTAAATCATTGTTTTTATTAACTAAAAAACACTGATTAAAAAATGATCAATTTGATTGTAAGCCTTGTTCTCACATAAAAATACTTTGTCAATAGCGAAGAAATCCACAATTTTATCCACAGCTTTTGTGGAAAACTGTGGAAAAGTTTGAAATATAAGCAATCCAGACCGTTTTGACATAATTTGGTCAGAATTTTACCAGTATGAAACTGAAATATGACGATTGCACGAAATTGAAAAATTCTTTAGGTGCGCATCTTTTCGGAATCGGATAAAATCTTGCGGTATTTTTGTTTATGAGTAAATCACGTCTATGTACGCGCCAGTGGAGTCCAACCAAGGATTTAATTTTAAGCCTGAGCTTCCGACGAGTTCGGCATATTATCGCCTGTTGAAAAAGCTTCGTCGTCAAGTAGGGCATGCAATTCGTGATTACAACATGATCGAAGATGGCGACAAGGTCATGGTCTGTGTGTCTGGTGGTAAAGACAGTTACACGTTGCTTGATATTTTATTGCAGTTTAAACGTATCGCGCCGATTAACTTTGATATTGTGGCGGTGAATCTTGATCAAAAACAACCTGGGTTCCCTGAAGATGTTTTACCACGTTATATGGAAGAAAATAACATTCCATATTACATTCTTGAAAAAGACACTTATACGATTACTAAACGCCTAACGCCTGAAGGTAAAACCTACTGTGCGGTATGTTCACGCCTACGCCGTGGTTCGTTATATGGCTTCGCACAAGAAATCGGTGCAACCAAAGTTGCATTAGGTCATCATCGCGATGACATTATGGCGACTTTCTTTTTAAATTTATTCCATGGCGGTAGCTTAAAGGCAATGCCACCAAAACTTCTTTCTTCAGATAAAAAGAATATCTTGATTCGTCCTTTGGCTTATGTCGAAGAAAAAGACATTATTAAATATGCTGATCTACGAAAGTTCCCAATCATTCCATGTAACTTATGTGGTTCACAAGAAAACTTACAACGTGCAATTATTAATGACATGCTACGTGAATGGGATAAACAACATCCAAAACGTTTACATAGCATCTTTGGTGCCTTACAGAATGTATCGCCTTCACAATTGGCTGACCGTGAATTGTTTGATTTCGAAGCCTTAGATGGGCAACGTGAATTTGATATGAAAGACCCTGAACAGATGAAAAATCGTCTTGATGTGGTGAACTTGAGTTTTGCTGCTGAATAAAATGTAAAACTTTTTGAAAAGGCACTTATTTAAGTGTCTTTTTTTTTATAAAAAAGAGCTAAAAAGTGAATTCTTCGTACAAAAAGCCATAGCCTAAAATAAAAATTACGTGCTATAACAGTGCACAAGCAAATTGCTTCATTTAATGTTGTCTGGATAGATGACACAAGAAATTGAACAAATATATTTGAGGAATAATCATGGCTGCATTTTTAACTGATGATTGGTTTGCAACTGTTGAAAAACTTACTGCTGAAGCGGGTGATTTAAATTTACCACCAGCACTTGCGAATTTAGCGATTAACTTAGTTGTAACAGATGCAGCTGGTAATACCGAATTGGCTTTAGATGCTGGTAAAATCCAAAAAGGTTTGTCTGCAAATGCTAAAACAACTTTAAATATGGATGCTGAAACATTACGTAAAGTATTCTTAGAGTTTGATATGGCTGCTGCGATGCAAGCGTTTATGACTGGTAAAATCAAAGTACAAGGCGATATGTCTCAACTTATGGCTTTACAAACGGCGAAGCCAAGCCAAGAACAAAAAGATTTATTCAAGAAAGTACTTGAGCAAACTGCTTAAGTCCTTTTCTCATAAAAAAGCTTACCTCTCGGTAAGCTTTTTTATTTTCAACTTAGACATCAATACGACTGTTGGTCTTTAAATGTTCTAAGTAAGTTCGAATACGTGTCACGTATTGAACTGCTTGTTTATATCGACCATTTCGCGCTTGGTTACGCTGTAAATAATCATATAAATTTACCCATTGATTTGGGTTTTTCCCTTGGGTTTTGATTCGGTTTTGAATCTGATTGACTGCACCTGGTCCCATGTTATAGGCGACCAAAGCATACCAATTACGGTCTGGATAAGGGACATTCGAAAATTGATCTAGCATCAGATCAAAATATTTCGCACCACCTTGAATACTTTGTATTGGATCAGATCGATTGCTCACACCCATTGCTTGAGCAGTGCTATTAGTCAACATCATCAAACCGCGTACACCAGTGGGAGAAACCGATGTGGGTTTAAGATAAGATTCTTGATAGCCAATAGCAGCGAGCAAATGCCAATCTAAATTATACTTAGACGCACTTTGTTTAAAGCTTGCTTTATAAATTGGCAAACGCTGATTCAGGTCTTTTTGAATCGTAGACCATGCTTCAGGTTTAACCACATTGCGATTATAAAAGGAAGCTAGTTGTTGGGTTGTACCAAGCTGTTTGCTTTGACAAACAAATCCACTTGCAGTGAGCGTTAACGGATCATCAGCTTGCTTAAGTACCCAATTGAGTTGAGGATTCAATCCATTTTTACTTAAAGTAGCTTGATCACCACAACTTGCAGAAAAAGAGACAAGTTGTTTACTTTCAATGGCTGCTAAATTTGCAGTTGTCATAGCAAGATTAGCTTTACCTTGAGCAATCCATTTTAACGCAGTTGCATTATCAGGAACCGTTTTAAAATCGAGTTTGACATTTAAACTCTGTGCATAATTTCGTGCTAAATCATAGCCAAAACCATGCAAAAATTCGCCGTCTTTAAAAACTGTGGTTGGATTTTCAACTGCAACCACGGTTAAAACTTTTGTCGTTACGACTGTGTTGTATTGATGAGATTTCTCAGCATTCAAGCTATTAAAAGGAAGGATTGCGAATCCTAAAGCTAAAGCTTGAAATGGACGTTTAGAAGATAAAGAGTTAAGGCTAGGCCTAGACCCAGAACTTGAATTACTGTGCATGTTGTCTCCGCTACAGATAATTTATGCCCTAAAAGCTCAGAAAAAAAACTTCGCTTTTTAAAGTTGATAAATTCGATAAGGGGTGGGCAAGTCATGAACGTCATTCAAAATGACATTGGGTTGATCGGATATTTAATAAATGTTTCACAACATTTACAAAATGTATAAAAAGTAAACAAAAACTAACTTAGGGGCGCATATTAAGGGTCAAAAAACTGATTGTCAAATTTTGTACAGTAAAAAAAAGAGAAATACATCACAACCGTCTGATTTGAAAAAGAATAAAATTTATACACTTTGGTGATGATCAAATAAGGAATACAATGCTAAATCTTGTAAATGGATTGTTGTTGTAGCGTTTTTAAATATGAAATCGAACCTGATCACACGTAATGGACATGACTTGCTGGTTGCTGAATTAAAAAAACTATGGCATGACGAACGTCCAGAAATCACCAAAAAGGTAAACTGGGCCGCAAGTTTGGGAGATCGTTCAGAAAATGCAGATTATAATAAATAACCCTATTCTATGTACTATTTTAAATAAAGATATTTAAAAACATCTTGTTGCATATAGTATATATACTTTTTGACTATACTATATGAACTGAGCACTTACCATATTGTTGATAATTTGTACAAATCGATTGTTTGTATACTTATGGTCATGTTAATCAAAGTCTTATCATTTGAAAGTAGGGTATAAAATAATGAGCGAAGGACAATATGAACTTGTGATGAATCCAGAGTATGATGATTTCAATTTAGAACTATTAAAAGATTATTGGGAGTCTGTTGACATTGAAAAGCAACAGTTTACGTATACTGCAAAAGTGTTATGGCAAAAATATGATATTAAATCGACTGCAAAATTAGAAAGAATAGTCAAACATAGTGGGCATTTAAAATACACGGGATTAAAAGACTGCAAAAAATGTTATTTCGATTATGAAATTTATATCCGTAAAGATATGGATTTTAAGCGTTGGAATTCTTATAAAAAAAAATTGGTTTGTCATGAGTGTCGTAGAGTTTCTGTACAAAGTTACATGAATAAATATCTCAATGAATTTAAATTATGTATCCCCATAGCATCAGATGCTCCGTATAATCCTCCGACACAACAACTAAGTTATTTAGAAAAAATCGTTCTTTATACGATGATCAGCAAGATTAAAATTGGCTCAGATAATATCTTACCTCAGCATGAATGGCATTCATTTATTGAACTAGAAGCGAATGGTACTGGTGATCTTGTCAAAAAAATATTTGAAAAAGGCTATCTTTTTAAAACAGATGAATTTGATGAGTTTATACAAGAACAAGCTAATTTGCGCCAGCTACATTCAGATTATAAACAATATTTTAATGAAGATATGGTGCATGAAATTCAAACTTACTTAGCTTTAAATTTTAGGACGGACATAAATCTTGTAATTCCTGAATGCTATGATTCCCTAGAGCAATGGACTTTAGGGTTATTTCAGGAAATTGTGGAGTCAAAAATTTATGTACAGGATATCAAGGATATTGAAAAGTATATAAAAAATAAAAGATTAAAAGAAATATATGAATTAGTAGGCTTTATATGTGACTATCGTAAAGTGCCTTATGAAAAAGATTCAGCCTTGGAATTTGAGCTTATGCGTATGCTTAACAGTTTCAATCTGAGATATATTTTTTCAATACTAGCATATCAAGCTAAAGAAGCATCGGCTGAGTTGTACAAAATTGAACATCAAGGCGATAGTAATTATAAATTTAGGAAAAATCATGTATTTAGATACAAATTAGCGAGTTATCTAACACATCTATTGCAAAAAAAACAGAATCCAAAATTCGATAGAGATCTTCCGATAGACTGGACCTATTCTGAATTGGAAAATTTTATTTCAGCTCAAATTATTGGTAATTATGAACATTGGGAAGTTTACACGCCTGATGAAATTTTAGCGTTATGGGTTGAATCTGTTGGAATGCAAAACGACGAAGAAAATATTTGAAAAATATTGCCTCAATTGCCCATCGATTGAGGCATTTTTGATAAGATTAAGTCAATTTTTATCTTATATTCAGTGATGTTATGCCTTTACTTGATTGGGTCAATCGAAACCAAGCTGAAGAAACTGCAACTCAAGTGCCATATCACCTTTTAAAATTCGAAAAATCATATGGTGATGTCGAACAAGCAAAAGAAAACCTGATTATTCAAGGTGATAATTTACAGGCATTGAAAGCCTTGTTACCACTTTATGGTGGTCGGGTGAAATGTATTTTTATTGATCCACCATACAATACACAAACCGCTTTTGAGCATTATGACGATAAGTTAGAGCATGCCCAATGGCTTTCGATGATGTATCCACGCTTACAACTATTAAAAGAGCTTTTGACTGAAGATGGTTCGATTTGGATTACACTTGATGATAATGAAGCTCATTATTTAAAAGTTTTATGTGATGAGATTTTTGGTCGTAAAAATTTTGTAGCAAATATAGTTTGGCAGAAAAGATATTCTAGAGAAAATCGCGAAGCAATCGGTGACGCACATGATCATTTGCTTGTCTATGCAAAAAATATAATGAGCTTTAAGCAAGTTCGAAATCTCGTTCCAATGAATGAAACACAAGCAAAAGTATATAAAAATCCAAATAATGATCCAAAAGGTAGATGGCGTGGTATTCCAATGACGGCTCAAGCTGGTCATGCTACACCTGAACAATTTTATGAAGTTGTAAGTCCATCTGGAAAGACATTTACACCTCCTGAAGGGCGTTGTTGGGGGGTTTCAAGAGCTACATTCGATAGATTATTAGAAGAGGGACGAATATATTTTGGTAAAAATAGTGATTCTCAGCCAAATATTATTCGTTATTTATCTGAGGTTAAGGGTGTAGTTCCATGGACTTGGTGGAATCATGATGACCATGGTCATACTGATGAAGCAAAAAAAGAGAGCCAATTTTTATTTGGAAAGGATGAAACTTTTTCTAGCCCTAAACCAGAACGATTGATGGAAAAAGTTATTCATATTGCATCAAATCAAGGTGATATTGTTCTTGACTCTTTCCTTGGTTCGGCAACAACTGTAGCTGTAGCCCACAAGATGGGAAGACGTTATATCGGTATCGAAATGGGTGAGCATGCAAAAACCCATGTGATCCCACGTCTTGAAAAAGTCATTGACGGTGAACAAGGTGGTATTTCTCAAACTGTGAATTGGCAAGGCGGTGGTGGATTCAGTTTTTATACTCTAGGTAATCCAGTATTTGATGATAATGGCTTTTTAAATGCTGATGTGAAGTTTAAAGATCTTGCCAGTTATGTATGGTGGCTCGAAACCAAATCTGCATTAAACCAAACTGAAAACTTTGATAATCCATTCTTAGGTATTCATGAAGGTACAGCCTACTATTTGCTGTATAACGGCATTTTAGGTGATAGACGACCAAATGGTGGAAATGTCCTTACGTCATCCGTATTGAATTATTTGAATGAATGTCATGCTCATGATGGTAAACGAATCGTAATTGGCGAAGCCTCTCGTTTAAGCCCTGCTCGATTGGAATCATTAAATATCGAGTTTAAACAAATTCCATATTCACTTTATGGCAATAAGGCTAAGTAAGGATTACTCATGTCACTTCAATTAAAAAATTATCAAAATCAGTCTTTACAAGCTTTAGAGCAGTTTTTTACTTTGGCTGCATCATTTGGGGCAGAAAGAGCTTTTAAGCAGTGTGTGAGCGAAAACATTCAGTATAACGACCGTTTAGAAGGCATTCCAAGCGTATGTCTGCGTGTTCCCACAGGCGGTGGTAAAACCTTACTAGCATCACATAGTATTCCTATTGCTGCTCGAAATTATGTAAATACGGATACGCCTATTGTCTTGTGGCTCGTTCCGACGGATATGATTCGTCAACAGACACTTGCAGCTTTGGCAGATGTAACACATCCCTATAGACAAGCTTTGCAAAGCTACTATGGTGATAAATTAAAAATTTGTGATATTGAAAGTTTACAGACATTAAATAAACATGATGTTAATCAGTCTTGTATTGTGATTGTGACCACGATTCAGATTTTTAATATTGACAAAGATAAGACATTTCAACGTAATGCTTATGCTTTTGATGAGTCTTTAAGTGAACATTTTACAGGGCTAACAGATTTTCAGACTCAAAATATGGATAGAGTTACGGCTGATACATTGCAATATCAACCATTCTTGACTGAAAAAGATATTGGCCGTGTAAAGCATTCGTTGGTGAATTTCTTTAATCTGCACCGACCAATTATCATTGTCGATGAAGCACATAAAAACCGTGGTGGTAAGACCTTCTTTCCTACCCTAAAGCGATTAAACCCTAGTTGCTTAGTTGAGCTAACAGCGACACCTAAAGATAATAACGTGCTTTATTCAGTATCAGCTGCGGAACTCAAAGTCGCTGAAATGATCAAGCTCCCAGTTGTACTTACTGAACATCCACATAGTTGGCAAGATTGTATTCGTGATGCACTTATTCAACGTAAAAAATTAGAGTTAATTGCTCAAAAAGAAAACGAATATATTCGCCCTATTTTATTGATCCAAGCTCAAGATAAAAATGGTGAAGCTAACGTAGACGCTGTAAGACAACATTTATTAAGTGAATATGAAAATATAACTGAAGACTGGATTGCGATCTCTACAGGGCAAACTAAAGAGCTTGAAGATGAAAATCTGTTTAGCCCTACTAGTAAGGTGAAGATAGTCATCACTGTAGAAGCTTTAAAAGAAGGTTGGGATTGTTCTTTCGCATATGTATTGGCAAGTTTGCAGAACATCAACTCAGCAACTGATGTTGAGCAGTTATTAGGACGTGTCTTGCGTATGCCTTACGCAAAACTACGTCAAAATGATGAACTCAACAAAGCATATGCACACGTTGTCTCAAGTTCAATCGCTCAAGCCACCATGCTTCTTAAAGATCGTATGGTGCAGAATATGGGCTTCGATAAGTGGGAAGCTGAAGCCTCGATTGTGGCAAATCCACAACCTGAATTGGATCTAGGTACTACAGGTACAGGTCAAGGGACTACTCAACCAAAGACTCCTGAAGTCATGGTCTCTATTCCATTTGTTGTTACACCTGAACTTATTCCTACTAATTTACAACCAGCGATTCAAACGAGAGAAAATAGCCAAGGTACGTCCTTGATTATTCATAAAGGGACGACTGATGAAGAGTTTGATCAAATTGAAAAAGCTGTAATTGAAAAAGCCACTCCGAAACAAAAAACTCAAATACAAGAAGTTTTCAAGGAAGCTCGTGCGGAGCGACAAGCTTATCAAGCACCAGAAAACTGGAATGCTACTTTCGCATTCATTCCACAATTAGGATTATTTGTTGATGGTGAATGGCAAGTTGCAGACAAAGAAACTATTGAAGATTCGGTTGAATGGAATCTATTAGATTATCCAGTTCAATTGGAAGGGTTTAATATACGTGAAACGGTGAATAGCTTTGCGATTGATCTAAATCTTGAAGAAGAGCAATTGAGTTATGAATTACTCAATAGCCAACAGATCCAATTTGATGATATGCCAACACCAATCACCGAAAATGATTTGTTGAATTGGTTAGATCGGAAAACAAGAAGAGCAGGATTAACGCAAATTCAGCTTAGAGCGTATTTAACCAAGCTCATTAGTCACTTGTTGAATGAGCGTAGATTTACACTGACGCAACTACATCGTGCTCAATTCCAATTGTCACTGGCTGTTTCTCGTGAGCTTGACCGACTCTTTGAACTTGCTCGTAAACAAGCATTCCAAAGTGATTTATTTGCAGAGTTGAAAGTAGCAGAAGAATTAAAATTAGAAAATAGTTTTGAGTTTAAACGTGGGATATATCCAGTTAGAAAGCCTTATCGAGGTAGCTATAAGTTTAAAAAGCATTTCTATGCTCAGATTGATGATTTAAAAGAAAAGACTGAATCAGGAAAGATTTCTGAAGAGTTTAAATGTGCTCAGCTTTTGGACATGCATCCTAAAGTAAAATATTGGGTGCGTAATATTCCTAAGCAACCACATACTTCCTTCTGGTTACCAACAGAAAAAGACTATTTCTACCCAGATTTCATTGCTGAATTAGTTGATGGTTCGATATTTGTGTTGGAATACAAAGGGGGACATCTAGATACAGCTGATGATGCACGAATTAAAAATGCTATTGGTAAGCAATGGGCTAAAGATAGTAATGGAAAACGACTATTCTTAATGGCTAAAAATCAGGATGAAGTTGGACGTAGTTTGGAAGAGCAGATAAACTCAATTCTAAATTAATACACTTGATTTGAAACTAAAGCTAATTCAAAAGCCACATTACACATAATCTTTGTTTAATGTGGCATCATCATAATTAAAAATTTGCCCAATTAGGATTGCCAGTAGTAAATTTTTTTAAAGTAGACCATCTCGTAGAACCATCAAAAATGAAAATATCAGGTATTCCACTTGTATAGCTACTCTTATTTACTACTGGGTAAATTCCAAGATATTCTTGTCCATTAAAAATACTATTAGAACTATCTAAAATAGGCAATATAGCTATTCTTTCTGGTTTTATACCATCAAAATAACCTAGTTCCCATGGCATCCATTTCGAATTGCTCGAATTTGATGTTGCCAAATATAGTAGTGATGTTGATTGTCGCATGCGATATTTTAGAGTTTGTGCAGTAGCTCTATTAATATTTTCTCTAGATAATTGTTTATCAGTGATCCAGTCAACATAAACACTATAACCTAAATTTTCAAGTATACTTACTACACCTAAAACTAATTCAGAATCTTGAGATGAGTGTGATAAAAAAATATCAAAATCAGTTTTAGCATTTTTTTGTCTGATATTTTCATTCAATATTTTTTCAAATGATAAAAAATTAGAATTTCTTTGCTTTGTACGAGCAGCTTCTCGTGCTTCTTGTTTCGTAAAATATGCCATATCAGTTATCGCTTTACTATAATATCCAATTTTTAAAATTTATATAACCATTGTCTGAAATCCAATCATATGTACTGATAAATGCACTGAGACTTATACATTTACCTCTATTTGAATATGCATATTGGCTTGAGAAATATTGATTTTTAAAAAAACGGCAATTATCTATTTCTTCCCAATATTGCCATTGAGATGAAAGAGAGTTTCTAGTTATAAAAGCATATGAAGAACCATCCTCACTAAAATATACACCAGTATAATCAAAAGGATTTTCACCGTTATTTTTTATTAATCCATCTTTGCCTTTAACACGATTAATATGTATACCAATGATTTTATTTCTTTTATATATACTTCTAAATATCTCATAAATTACCCATTTTCTAGCATAAGTTTCACTTCCAATTAAAACACAGGTAACAGATGTTCCATCTAGATTGCTGTTAATTAAACGTTTTAAGGCTAATGGACTGGTTTTTTTTGCATCTTCCCAAATAGACTTATCAAAATATCCAGCTTGCCTTCCTTTAACAGTATCATGGTTCCTGACTACATTAGCTCTAAAGCCTATTACATCTTCATAGTGGAAACTAAAAAATACATTTTTTGCCATTCTATTTCTCACAACTCCAAATCTTTTAATACATCTAATATTTTTTCAATTAGTTGCTCAGGTTTATGCACTTGCTCATTTAATGATTTTAATTTTTCAATAAATTCAAGTGATTTTTTTGGGTAATAATCGTTAATCTTATTCATTATCTCTTGGTAATACTCAGATGCTTTATATCCACTACAACCAATGGGAATTAGTTTCAATCCTAACTCTTTAGCAATTTTAAACTCTTCATCCATACCATTAGCTAGCTCGATTTTATTGTTAACTAATTTGTTCCCCATAAAAAATAAGCAAATGCCAGACCGACCAATCAAATCATATCGCCATTTTGTCCAGATAGAAGATCTTTCTATTGGGTCTGGTACATATTGTGGAAAGGGCTTCATTATTATTTGATCATCAATTTTTCCATATTGATTAGAGTAGATTTCTTTTATTCCTCCACTTATAAATGCATTCCCAATACCTAAACCAAGACCTGAAACTATTTTAAATTTTTTACTAATAAGTATCTCACCTAATCTGCTCAGAAAATCTTCAGTTTCATCTTTTGTCCATTGACCATATTCATGAGCACTACCTGATAAAAATATAGACTTACTTTTATATTGATTAGTTATTTCTCTTAATATTTTATTTAAGTCTAGCCATTCTTTAATCAAGATGACTTTAATATTAAATCTTTTAAGATCTTTGCTTAAAAGTTCTTGTTTGACCTTGTTAAAATTGTACTCTTCTATAGTTTTGTAATCTTTCTCTGCTACTTCCTTAAAGATACAAAAGTGTTGTCTTTGTCTATCTTCAAAACTAATTCTGATTCTACTTAAAACATAATCAAGATTAGGGTCTGTAAAACTAAATCCTAGGAATAGAAAAGTTTTTGAAACTAAGTGTCCTGATAGGGCAGTGACAAATGGAGCATGCTTTATAGAATATGACTCATATTGATCTTTGGTAAGGATTGCTTCATGGGCTAAACTTATATCCCCATGCATTTTATAAACTATGGCTGAACGCCCCTTTTTAGTTATTGCTAAATGATCATTGGTGAATTTGACATCAGGTAATTTACCTTCATTTTTTAATGATTCTTCTATAAGCGTGTCATAGTTAGTTGTCCAGAAATTAGTTATAGGCAATTTTGCTAAAATTTTATGATTATCAGTAGGCGATTTTTCGATACCAATTTCATTGATTAGTTTATTGGCAAGGCGTTGTCTGCCATTTTCATTAATGTAATATTGTGCAAGAGATACTAAATCATGCTCTTGATTTATATCTATTTTGATTTCTTTAGCTAATGGGGTTAAAAGCTGTTTCCAATTGACATGTCCCGCTCCTACAGAAAGGCCAGCACCAGCAAATACGGCAACATTATCTTCTTGTAATTCCTCAACAATTCTATTTATTAGCATTGTTTGATCATCGGTAAACACAATACATCCCCTTAAAACTTTATAATCAATTAATTATAAAGTTTTAGTGGGTTTAAAATTTTAAATTTCAAGTATTTGTATTAGCTTGTATAAGTAATTTTTAGAATATACCAAGTTCTTTTTCCTGTAGGCGTATGTACTTGAATCTCATCATCTACAGACTTACCTAAACAAGCCTTTGCTATAGGTGACTGGAGAGAAATATAGTCTTTGCGACCATAAATTTCTTCATCACCAACTATACGAAATTTGATGGTTTCACCTACATCATTTTCTAATTCAACCCAAGCACCAAAATAAGCCTTTCCATCTTGTTCAGGGCTATATTCAACTTTATGTGCCACCTCAAAAAGCTTGGTTAAGTATCTAATTCTACGATCAATTTCACGTAACTTTCTTTTATTATAGATGTAATCAGCGTTTTCCGATCGATCGCCTAGACTGGCTGCCCAAGACACAATTTTAGTAATTTCAGGACGTTCTTTACGAACTAAATCATTTAACTCATCTTGTAAACGTTGATAACCTTCAACCGTTAATAATTTACGATTCAAGACAAATACTCCAAAGCCTTGCGTAAGGCATCCAATGTTGACACTTTAAAAACAGGCTTATTTGACTCATCTACAAGCTCACCATAATGTGTAGGCTTTAAATTCCATTTTTTTTGGAAATCTGTAGACAATAAATATTGTAATGCCCGTACTTCTTGATCAGAAAGCTTAAAAGATTCATCGGGTATCATATTCTTATGATCATAAATATCAATCCTTTGTTTAGGTGGAATGATTTCACGGATCATTTGTTGAGCTTCCTTTAACTCAGATGCCATAATACGGACAAGCAACTGATGTTTGGGGTTTTGAATTTCTTCAATCCACGCATTGTCTGTTTGAGATGGTTTAGACAATTTAGGTTTCTGTGATGAAGCATCTGCAAAACATTGAATCAATGCTCTATATTTCTCACCTGTCTTATTCCTGATGCTTTGCGCTTTAGGAACACCTCTGTTAAATCCTAAATTAGCAATCGTACTTACAGAAAAATCCTGAATTCCACGTTCCTGTTGCTCCATACATACTTCATAGATTGCATCGAGTGACTGTTGGATTTTAAGTGATGATCCATGTTTTAACTTATGTAATAACTCTTCAGGATTCACGACTTACCTCAATTAAATTTGGTGAATTATGTAGAATGAGTTCAATCTCTGATTTTGAAATTTGTTCAGTTTCAGAAAGTTCTATTAGTTTAAGCTTTCCATCTATAACACTTTGCACTTTATCCCAAGATTTGAGACGACTCATCAATAACTTGAAAATTTGATTGCCTGCTGAAAGTTGCTGTTCTTTAGATAACATGAATAAAGCGGGCATAATTTCATTAAACATTGCCATTTTATCAATGAGCTGAGTTCTTGGATAAATAGCTTGATCTGCATTACAAGATTTATAAATGGCTGCATTTTCACAGACTTCTTGTAATTGTTGATAATGGCTCACTTCTTCCATTTCTAATATCAATTCAGCATTAGGGGCTGTAATTAAGGAAAGTTTTTCATCGCTCTCTATAAGGGGATTGTTGTTGATGAGCTTGTGGCATTTCGTAATATGACTATAAGCCGATTGGATATCGCATAAAAGCATATCCAATTTTTTAGCGGCTGTTTCATATTCAGATTCGAAATTTCGAAGTTCAGTCTCAAGCTTGGATCTGTTTGCTGTGCCTTCAAATTTTTCTTTCTTCAAATTGGCTATATATTCTTCTTTTTCAATATTATCAATATCTTGATTAATCTGATTGATTTTAATTTGTAGTTTCGAACATATTTCAGATTGATCATTGGATTGGAGTAAGATCTCATTTGTAATTGCCAATAAACCACCAATAAAGGCAGGCCCAGTTATAAAATGTCTACAACGGATACAATTCTGAGTTCCTAAATAACCTTGGGGTGTAGGGGTATAGAATGAACTACTTTTTATTAACTCACCACCATCCTCACATCTTGAAGCTGCAAAAGGGCAAATACCGTAATCTCTAAAAATAAAATTACCTGCAGGAACCTCATTAGATAAAGCTTGCAGTAACTCCAAATTATTACCAATTAATTGGTTTTTAACACTTTCAATTTTATTTTGCTCAATTGTCCTTTGAATTGATTCAACTTCAGATTTTAAGGCTATTTTTTCACCTTCTTCTAATCGAGTTCTAATATCATGATTGGAAATTTTGCAATAATAAATCGACATGATCACGGAGCTATGGCCAACGATCTTCATCACGATTTCAATAGGCATACCCATTTCAAGAACATAGGCTGTAATGAGGCTAACACGCATGCTATGAGGTGTATATTTAGACTTATATGCACCTAAAATTGCTCTATTTCCTTCAAGTGTAGCTAAGCAAAGATTTGAGGGCTGTATATTATAAAGAGCAGCCGCTAATCTTGGGGTTAAAGCATTTCCGACATTTGCTGGTTCAAAATCATTAAAGCGCCTAAAAAGAAAACAATTCAATCCTTTGGCTTTTCTTTGTACCTCATTTAAATTTGTTCTTTGGCAATTAATCCAAGCACTGGGGTATGAGATAGAATTATATTTTTGTTGCCATTTCCTTAGCCTAATAAGCCAATATGCTAAGTCTTCGGGTATCCACGGAATTGTGTAGCCTTGCCCATTGTTATTTGTTTTATTTGTAGTGGTAAACATACCTGTTTGACCATCAGGCATTCTTTTGATGAACGATTGTTCTTTGGTTAATCGTGAAAGTGGGGAATTATTTTTTAGCCAAATGATTTTGTTTTGTTGATCTAAATCAGCAATATATTCATCAGCTTCGCCAGAATCATTATAGGCGATTTGCCGTCCTCTTAAGGGAACTTTGGTAAGTGCATAAGTATGAATCCAATCTATTGGACACCATAAATATGCTTGATTATCAACGATACGATAAACACAATCAGGGTCATATAAGTCTAATTGATCAAAGTTGACTTTTACCCAATCGGCATCAAATTTATGAAGATGCTCTAAATCTTGGAAGCATTTTGCACTTGATGGAATAATCCATTCTTGAGCTTTTTTGACAAAATGATATTGTAAGCATGGTTTTGTCGTTTCAGAACGGATTGAGCTAGATGATATATTCTGTTGGTTGAGTAAAAGGCTGAACGGATTTCTAGCATTATCGACTCGTACTATTTCGCCTGTTTCTTCATCTTCAATCGTTAAATCATTGTCAATAATGTAATCTAAGAATTCATTGACATAAACAACGAGTTTCCTCCTCATAGGTTCAGATTCTATATTTTCAAGAATATCTCGAAAGGGTTTTACATCGAATTTTTCCTGTATAAGAAAAGCATGTGGTGTTTTGCTTTTATCAAATTGTTCAATATAAAGACGAACGAAACGACAAAGCTGAGTTTCTTTAGTACCTCCACCACGAGCTTTAGTCATAAATTCTTTAATTTTTATTGCCCAAGTGACATAGTCAGAAGAAATAAAATCTGGCTTAAATGGTTCTGTTTTACCTAAAAATTTATACCAGTTTTCCCATTCATTTGGATATGCAGTTTGTGGATCAAGTGGAAGACTTAGATCATTTAATTTTAAAATAAAAGCTTTGTACTCTTTCGCATTTTTAAGATTTTTGTTTTCAATCAAATTTTTTAGTTCGACATATGAAATAAAATCAGCTATTTCAAAAAAATCTTTATAGCTAATCCATTCGTCATAAATTCTTTCGGGATGAGCAGGTAGCCCATATTCTCTATATTTCTGTTTATAGAGTACTGAGTTTGTAATACCTTCATTTTTACAAAATTGTTTTAAAGAATCTAAGCTAGGAAAAGTCGAAAACTCTTTATTAAATCGTTTACTTTCAATTCGTCTGATTGCTTGAGGTTTAATCATTTAATCGCTCTCAACTTTTCTTGGACTTCTTCAATTGTTGGTTTGATATAAACAAGACATGATGTTGGGCTTTTATGATGCATAGCTTTTTGAATTTCGACTTGATTTAAACCAGCCTGACGCGCACGAAATCCATATGCATGACGATGACCATGCTCAGTCGTACCAAGAGATTTTTTGCAAATTAGCCCGATACGCTCTACTGCACGTTTATGCAGGCGTTGAAAGTTTTTTATAGTTTCAGGCTGACCTAAATTATTTGTAAATGCAAAAGGATGTGGATTACTTTTCAGCGGCTCTACACGCTGATATTTGAGATAGTTTGCCCAAATTAATAGGAAATCTTTAGCTTTTTCAGGAGGGTTAAATACAACCTCAAAGTAACCTTGTTTAGATGTAAGTAATGGGGACTTCCATCCTGCATATAAACGTTCGGTAAATGGATAGTTATTTCTAGGCTTCAATGATGTTTTGGATAAAAGAAATTCACGTCTATTTTTGAAATGAGGGTCTGGAGCTAGACCTAATTCAGGATGATAAACACGAACAAGAGCTTCTTGAGGACGGTTTGGGTTTAATGTGATATCTGAAGTGTAAATATGAAAAATTTCACTTTTCCTAAGCCCACCGTAATTCATCAACATCGTAATCGCTTGCGATTTATAGTCATATTTACCATTTTTTTCGAACCCTAAGTAAATCAATCTTTCAATTTGATCTTCAGGGAAACGAACTGCATATTCAAAATCAATCAGGTCTTCATTGAACGATCCAACCAAACGAACTTGCTGCTGTGATAAATCTCTTTTAGTTAAATGATTTAGAAAGACATTTGCTTGTTTATGATAATAAGCGCACCAATTTAGACGCTCTTCATAACTTGTGGCTTTGCGAAATGGATTTATACGAATTGTTGAATGTTCATCCTGTGAAGTCAGAAAATCAGTGTAATGGGTAATATGAAATAATAGATTATTGGTATCTCTGACTGTGCGTGGTCGCCAATAAAGATTAAGAGAATCTGTACGGGTTGTTGGGTCAATTGTGCCTGTGATTAATGCCTCGGTGAAAGCTTTCAGTAATTTAGTAGCATTCTCAATTTGTGGAACTGAATTTATATACTTCAATAAAAGTTTAAGTGCATAACAAGATCTTTCTTTCCATGATTCACTTTTTGAATTAAACCAAGCCAAATAGCGCAAATGAGAAATGATGATTCCTTTCTCAGTCAAGAGGCAAGGCAAGACTAAGGTGGTTTGAGTAGAACAATCTTTGTAATTTACATAAATTTTCTTAACGTAAGCCATATACTATTTAGTATGAAGTATGAGGTTTTCTCAATTTAAACTTATCATTATTTGATCTATTGTCAATACAGAATACTAGAAATAGTATGTTTTAAGGTGGGGTTATAATATCAATATAATAAACAATTACTTAGGAAGATAGATCGTCGTGTTCGTTATTTGGGTAAGCGTTTAGAGGAGTTGAAAATTGTTGACTTTGTGCCTGAGCAGGAGGGAAAAGTCTATTTTGGTGCCTGGGTTGAAATCGAGAATGATGATGGTGAACAGAAAACCTTGCGTATCGTGGGGGTGGATGAAATCTACGACCATCATCCTCAGCATATCTCAATTGAATCTCCTATGGCGCGGGCACTGTTAAGTAAACAGGTGGATGATGAGGTGGAAGTCATTACTCCATTAGGAAAAAAAGTGTGGTATATCAACTCAATTTGCTATGAAAAATCTGAAAATGCTTAAATTTTTACTGTTTTGATTTTATTTTGAGCATTTGATTGATTATTTTGAATAAAAGATTTGCCAATTCTAATTTTTATTTATATGATAGCCGCCATTGGAAGCGTGGCAGAGCGGTTTAATGCACCGGTCTTGAAAACCGACGAGGGTGTGAGTCCTCCGTGAGTTCGAATCTCACCGCTTCCGCCAAATATTAAAAAAGCCCTTGTTATTACAAGGGCTTTTTTTATCTGTGGTTTTATCCCTCAATCTATACCTCATCAAACTTTGGATTTAATTACATTTGATAGGAGTCTAGAGGACTACTTGGGAATTTGAAATTGCCAAGTTTGAAATTTCGTTGGTTGACTGGAAACTTGATTTAGTAATTGTTTTCAACTTATAGCAAAGTTGTGGTAAATGATGATTTTATATGCTCTGATTCACAGTAGTAATGATTCAAAGCATAGAGTATATGTTTAAAAAATCCTTTCCATTCCTTGAAATTGATATCAGTACGGTTGTTGCTTTTAGCGAATAGTTCAAAGCGTTTATCAAGCAGATCATCGGCAATGGTGATAAGTTGAATTGAATCCTTTTCGTATCTATCGCGAAATAGACTTAAATCAATATTGAATTAATTTCTGCATTTGGTTTAGCTTAAACAAGAATATTGACGTAACATTGGTCTGTCATTGTTCTTTGAATCCGACTTTGAATACATAAAATTTTATCTAAACCAATGTGATGAATGTGGTAGACAAATTTTTGATATAATCGTTTCGCTGCTTGCTGTAGTAGTTTTATGTTACAGCCTAGGACATTAATCTCACAGTAAATTTTAAAACTAATTCGTGAGACTAGTACTGAATTGTACTGTCTGAATAGCCGACCAAGATGACGAGTGCTTTCTTGGCTTAGTAACCAGTGTCTTTCTTTTTTCTGCTCTAATTTAACCCCATTGCATCCTATATAAAACGTAGATGTCTTATTACTTAATATGATCATTACTGATCAGAGAACTTTCTTGAGTTTGATAAATTCAGTTTGATTTAAGCTAATTCAGTTAACTTAAAAATACGCTAAAGCCGTACAAGTATAGTTACACCTTTCGCCACATTTCCAGATGTAGCTTTTTTTAATCTGGTTAACTTTAATTATCCAATACTGTAAATATTCTGTTCCGTTTACGATGGTTTGTTTAAGTCAAAAAATTTTGATCTCTGAGTAGCCTAAGCAAGGTTACATCCTAAAAAGACTGCTCTCGTATAAAACGAATTATATAAAATTGTAGATCAATCACTTATGTTTTAAGGGAGATTAAATTTCTCCCTTGTTTAGATCATTTCCTTATATTACTTTATCTTAAAAAATCACAAATTTTTCATCTACAACATCTTAATATCATCCAAATATTTAAATTCTGATAACAGATGATTGATAGTCATCTATTGCATGAATTTTTGAGTTTAATTCTAAAAGTAAGGATGATTTAGTGATTCAGACAGCTCAATATCTTGATGGTGATATATCTAGAATTATTGAAATGGCTTGGGAAGACAGAACCCCATTTGAAGCGATCTCTCGTGAATATGGTTTGAATGAATCAGCTGTAATCCGACTTATGCGGCTTCATTTACAAACCAATAGCTTTAAGCTTTGGCGGAAGAGAGTAAGTGGAAGGAAGACAAAACATTTGCAATTGCGTTCGCCTGAAGTGTCTCGTGGTTACTGCTCACGCCAATATAAACATCATTGAATAAGTTCAGTGACAAATTATAAGCTTTCATTCATAACCAATTCTACGGCATAGATTTTATTTATATAGATCAATTGTATATCACTAAGGTAAAGTAATGTCTAATTTATCAATTGCTTATATTTTTCAACAACAGCAGCTTTTAGTGGATCAAGATTTCCAACTTCCTCAAGTCGAAAGATTGCATAATGATCTGGCGTTATCAAGTGATCATAAAGTGATTGCTCGAGATTTATGTGAAAATGAAACGATTCCTGAAGGATTCGATTTTGTACCGATTCGTCAATTAGTACAGTTTTGGAATAAGACGCAATTTGAGCAAGCAAGTCGAGCTGTTCAACTACTTGAATGGCGACGTAATCATCAGTTTTGTGGTCGATGCGGAACTAAAACTACCCAGAGCATTGAGCAGTTTGCGATGGTTTGCTCAAGTTGTGGCTATACACAATATCCAAAAGTTAATCCATGTGTCATTACGATTATTACACGTGGTGATGATGAAATACTACTCGCAAAAAATGCACGAAATAAAACGCAAATGTATAGTTTGATCGCGGGTTTTGTTGAGGTAGGGGAAACATTAGAAGATGCTGTTCGACGTGAGACACTTGAGGAAGTAGGTCTACACATTAAAAATATAAAATATTTGGCAAGTCAGCCTTGGCCATTTCCAAGCAATTTGATGGTTGCATTTAAAGCAGATTATCACGCGGGTCAAATTGAATTACAGCAAGATGAGATTAGTGATGCGCAGTTTTTTAAATTTGATCAACTTCCAGAAATCCCATTTAAAGGCAGCATTGCCTATGCCATGATTATGCATATCATTCATGGTACAGCAGTCGCCGATGATACGAGTGAATGGTTGTAATTTTGTATTGATTCACTTAATAGCATTATTTGGGCGGATTAAGCCAATTTTATAATTCACAGATACCTAAGTATTTTATGCTAAATTTTTGCATAAAATACTTTCCGATTAAACATGGAAATAATTAGAATTGTATTTTCTCATGAATTTATAATGAATGAAATTGAGAATGATTGCTTTTATTTAGTATTAAATGATATTTATTTTTAGTTTTTGATATTTAAAATTTTTTTAAAAAATTAATTTAAATTTAAGATCACTTTTATAATGTAATAGAATATTTTTATATATTTTGAAATATGAATTTTAATGTCGGGGTGGTATGAAAAATAAATATCCTTTTCCTGTAATGACAGTGCATTGGTTAACGTTTCTTCTTGTCGTACTTGCTTATATCACTGGTGGAGATCCAACAGTGCATCTAAAAAGTGGGGAACTGCATGTTTTTGCTGGAGTCTCAGTATTTCTGTTATTTTTTATCAGAATTATAATGATTTCTATTTATAAAAAAGATCTCCCACACAATAAGTCTATGAGTAAATATCAGAAAACATTATTTTTAATGGTGAAACATACACTTTATTCATTGTTATTTTTAATTCCTGTTTTGGGTTGGTTTACTTTATCTGGATTAACCGAAAGTTATCAGTTGTTTGGAGTCAATTTACCTTTAATAAGTAATTCATGGGACGTAGAAATAATTGGTGAAACTCATGAATTTCTTGGAAATTTTTTCATGGTGCTTATAGGTTTACATGCATTAGCTGCCTTAATTCATCATTATGTATTTAAAGATAATGTTTTGAAAAGTATGCTTTATTTTAAAAAATGAACCAAGAGCTTAAAAGATTATGATTGAATCAAATATTGATCTTGAGTCGAGAGCAAAAGCTGCTTCCAAATCAACGTGGATAAGTGTTGTTGTTAATATCTTTTTGTCGATTGGACAGATATTGATTGGTATTTTTTCAAAATCACAAGGTCTAGTTGCAGATGGTATTCATACTTTAAGTGATTTAGTTGCGGATTTTATTGTATTGGTGGCGAACCGTCATAGCCAAAAAGCACCTGATGATGTACATCCATATGGTTATCTTCGTTTTGAAAATGCAGCATCTTTTATACTTGGTCTGATCTTATTCATTGTTGGTATCGGCATGTTATGGACAGCTACGCATAAGATACTGCATCCTGAACAGATTCCCAAAGTTCACAGTATGGCGCTTTGGGTTGCGATAACAGCCTTGATATGCAAAGAACTTTTGTTCCGTTATATGCTCGCTATTGCCAAAAAAGTAAAATCAAGTTTATTGATTGCAAATGCTTGGCATGCACGTTCAGATGCAGCATCTTCTTTTGTTGTTGCCTTAGGGATTTTAGGTAATCTCGCAGGATATCCAATTCTTGACCCAATCGCAGCCTTAATTGTCGGTTTAATGATTGCCAAAATGGGGTTTGAGTTTAGCTGGACGGGCTTACATGATTTGATGGACAAGTCGGCGAACGAAGATGAAATAGCCGCGATCAAAGCAACTTTGTTGAAGAAAGACGGGATACTAGGTCTGCATCAACTCAGAACACGTAAAATGGGTGACATGATTATTGTCGATGTTCATTTGGAAGTCAGTGGCGAACAAAGTGTCAAAGAAGGACATAGAATTGCAGTAGAGGCGAGAAATGAAGTCCTTAAAAATCATAATGTCATAGATGTTGTCACTCATATTGATCCAATATAGTGAGGCATTGAAAATGCAAAGGCATCTAGAATAACTGATATTCAAGATGCCTAGATTTGGATGATTTATTTAAGATGTGCAATCAGTTTATCTGCTTCAATTTCCCCTTGAACGCGTAAACTTTTTAATTCATTACCATTATTGTCGATAAAAATGAGTGCAGGTGGGCCATACAAATGCATGGCTTGTAGCCATTCTTTTTGTACTTGAGTGCTTTCGCTCATATCAAAACGAATTCTTTTATATTTCGAAAATGCTTCAATCACACGGCTATCGCGAAACGTTGAACGTTCCATGACTTGGCAAGCAGCGCACCAATCGGCAGATACATCGATTACAACAGTCTGTTTATTTTGTTTGGCTTGATCTAATAAGGCTTGTAAAGCTTGCGGTTGGCTCACTGTTTCAAAGACTACATTCGCTGGTTTAGTGGTATCGGGTGATACCGCCGTATGGCTTAAAGCAGCAAGTGGGTGTAATGGATCATCTTGGCCTGTTGCAGCACCGATCCATAAAAATAGCGCCAATACGCTAAGCCCAAGACCAAATGCTTTGACTAAGCGATCTTTATGGTTTTTTGCTTGTTCAAAAGCACCTAACCAAACCCCATAGCCTCCAAGTAAGGCACCCCACATCCATAGCGTTACACTTCCTGTCCAAACGCGAGATAGTAACCAAATTGCGACAGCGATTAATCCAACACCAAAAATACTCTTGATTTGCTCCATCCAGCTTCCAGAGCGTGGCAATAATTTAGCACTTGTGGTACCTAGGACAATTAATGGAATTCCCATACCTAGTCCTAAACTAAATAATCCCATTCCACCAAGTAAAGCATCACCAGTGGCACTGATATAGACCAATACACCCGCTAAAGGCGCAGAAACACAGGGCGAAACAACAAGTGCTGAAAGTGCGCCCATCAGTGCAACCGAACCAATGCGCCCACCTTTTTGTTGTTGAGAAAATCGATCTAATTTGTTTTGAACAAAATGCGGGAGTTGTAGGGTGTATACACCAAACATACCGAAAGCCAAAACAATAAATAAAATAGCAAAGCTGATAAGTACCGCTGGTGATTGTAGCCATAATTGAAGATTTGCTTTCGCACCGAAATACCCCATGAGTGTTCCCATGATGGCATAACACACCGCCATACCCAGTACATAAGCAAGGGACAGTTTAAAACCTCTCCATCCTGTTAATCGCTCACTTTTTTCACCCGCAATCAAACCTGAAAGAATCGGCATCATCGGAAATACACAAGGTGTAAATGCAAGACCTGCACCTAAGACTAAAAGTGTTAATAAAATAAGTGGCACACTCGCATGATTTAAAAATGCAGCAAGACTAGAGGCATTATTCAGATCGTAATTTTCATCTTTATTTTTTACAGGACTTATGGTTTCTAGTGTGGTGTTGAGCTTTTTAATACTAGTTGCAGAAACCAATTTTAATCCTTTGGGATGAATGGTGAGTACTTCATCTACAGGTGGAAAGCATAAGCCACTATCAGCACAACCTTGGTAACGCAATTTGATTTGGACTGTTTCTGGTTGGCTACTACCTAAATGGGTAATACCAACTTTCATTGTTGCAGCATCATGAAATACAGCCACACGTCCAAAATTAGGATCTTGTTTCCATACCATATGACCAGCAAGTTCGCTTGTATCTATCGTCACATCTTTTGGTGTGAAGACTTCTACATGAATTCGATCTCGATACAAACTGTAATTGGGTGCAATCGTCCATTTCAAATTTAGTGCAGCTTGATTTTGATCTGGTTGTACTTTTAATGAAAATGCTTGTTCTACAGGCAAAAAGCTATCTTGAGTTGTATCCACAACTTTCGAGAAATCAGGTGTAGCTGCATTCACGCTTTGCAGTGATAAAAAACCTAAAATTAAAACAATAAAAATATGCAGTGTAGATCTATAAACATCTTGAATCGGATTGAAGAACGGTCTCATCCAGACATCCCCTAATTTCATTTATACGGACGTACATTTTTTGATGGATGAAGCGTACTGAAGTTAATCACAACTTGCCTTAACACTTGCTTAAGCCATTGCTGGATTGTCTTAAGCAAGTGTTAATGTTTGACCGATTGCATTTCATTAGTCTATGAGCTGAGGAAAATGTGGAGTCAGTCGATGGCTTGGGAAAAACAAACGTTAGCAAAAATAAAATGGCGAATTGCAGTTTTAGCATTACTGAGTTGTGGTGGTGCTTTGAGTGTCAGCACAATTCAGGCAGCAGAACCGTCAGCAGTTTCTGCGAACAATAAAATGTTGCCAGCGAGCGATATTAATTGGTCGAAATATGCAGGGAAAGTGGTTGTGATTGACTTCTGGGCCAGTTGGTGTGGCCCTTGTCGAGAATCTTTTCCGTGGATGAAACAAATGTAAGCCAAGTATGGAAAAGATGGATTGGTCTTCATCGGAATCAATGTAGACAAAGATCCTGCATTAGCGCTCAAGTTTATTCAGCAATATCAGCCTAATTTTGAAATTAGATCAGACCAACAAGGAAAGTTAGCCAGCCAATTTAAGGTACCAGGAATGCCTTCCACATTCATTCTTGGCCGCGATGGTCAGCCAGCAGCAAAACATCAAGGTTTCTTCAAGGCCAAAGAAGCCGAGTATGAGGCTGAGATTGTGCGCTTACTCTCCAAAAAAAATACTTAGAGCAGAGGTGAAATTTGAAACTTAGTTTAAAGATATTAAGCAGTCTAGGCATCTTATTGCCGAGTCTGTTGTTATCCGCATGTAGTCATATGCCGACAAAGATGCAAACTTTAGGGGTTAAGCCTTGGGAGCGTGATATTTTGGCTCGTCCAGCGATGCAATTAGATGCTGCACCATTAGATGCAGCTTATGATGAACATATTTATTTTAGTAAAGAAGCAGCCAGTGGCGGTCGTGGTTTTGGTGGTGGAGGTTGCGGATGCAATTAACAAAAAAATCAGCACGCCACATTGCGCTTGCTTTGACTCAGGCTTCAACAGTTTTATTAAGTAGTCACGTTGCACATGCTGAAACGACAGCAACTTCTAGCAAAGAAAGTACAACTTCACCTTTTAGTTTATCTAAAATCGTAGAGCCGGGTTGGAAAGTTGATACTGCGGTGTTGATGTATAAAGAGGCAGACAGTCGTGTTCAAGCTATCGAACCGAGTCTGCGCTTTGAAAAAGACTTTGGTGATCAACATATTTTATCTGGAAAAGTGGTTATTGATTCACTCACAGGTGCTTCACCGAACGGTGCGACATCAGCCAATGTGCCACAAACTTTTACAGGCCCATCAGGTAATGCTGCGAAACCAACGCTGGCAAACCAATTACCCTTAGATGATGAATTTCATGATACCCGTGTTGCAGTATCCGCAAATTGGCAACAACCGATTGCACCAGATATGAAGCTGAATGTGGGTGGAAATGTCTCAAATGAATACGATTTCAGATCAATCGGAGCAAATGCGAGCATTGCGAAAGACTTTAATGACAAAAATACCACTGTGTCATTGGGTGGCGCATTTGAGTATGACAGTATTGATGCGGTTGGTGGTGCGCCTGTACCTCTAACTCCACAATTGGATGGACAGAAACAACAAGGTACAAAGAGCAAGAATGTTTCTGATGTTTTACTTGGTTTAACGCAAGTAATTGATCGTCATTCATTGGTACAATTCAACTATTCATTATCGATGAGTAATGGATACCAAAACGACCCATATAAAATTTTGACGCTAGTCGATGCTAACGGAAATTTAATTGCTGATCAGGACTTTGCGGCAGGCAATAATTTCTACTTATTTGAAAATCGTCCAGACAAAAGAACACGTCATAGCTTCTTTGGTGAATATAAATATGGGTTTGATCGAGGTGATGTTGCCGATGTCTCATATCGTTTTACCACAGATGATTGGGGTGTTAAATCACACACATTCGATGCAAAATATCGTTATGCGGTTAATGAGAAATATTTTGTAGAACCCCATGTTCGTTACTATGCCCAAACGGCTGCTGATTTCTATCATAGCTACTTAAAAGTGGGTGATGGTATTGAATTAGATGCTCAAGGTGAACCTGTTCCGACCGTACAGTATGCATCGGCGGATAGCCGCTTGGGTGCGTTTGATGCAACAACCTACGGTGTTAAGTTTGGGATGAATCTTGCAAATGACCGAGAGCTTAGCTTCCGCGTCGAACAATATGATCAGAAAGCTAAAGATCTAAAACCGATTGGTGGGAACTTAGCAGGACAAATTTTGCAACCAGATTTATCGGCAACCTTTGTTCAACTTGGTTATAGTTTTAAATGGTAATAATTTAATCTAAGCTATTAAAACCTATTACTTTCGAGTGGTAGGTTTCATAATTTATACTGATTTAAACTAAGCCTGAGTATGATGTCTCATAGATTAGAATTAATACAAGAAAATGATGCGCTTCATCAAATTCGCTTTACTGCGATGGCAAGCCCTTGCCAAGTTTTATTAGATCATACCGATTGGACGAGTGCAGCACGTATCGCACAAGCTGTTTATGCAGAATGTTTACGCATTGAACAAAAATATAGCCGTTATCGGGATGATAGTTTTTTATCTGCTCTGCATCGCAATACAGACTGTTGGTTTGATGTGGATGAAGAAACAGCAAAATTATTTGATTTTTCTGAAATTTTACATCAATTGTCCGAAAAAAATTTGATATTAGCTCTGGTGTACTTGGAAAAATTTGGCATTTTGATGGTTCAGAGCAAGTTCCAACTATTGAGCAAATCAATCAGCTTTTGCCTCATATTGGTTGGGACAAAGTAAAATGGAATCAATCTCAGAAAAAAATTTACTTACCTCAAGGAATGTCGCTCGATTTTGGTGGAATTGGTAAAGAATACGCAGTGGATCGTTGTGCAGACATTATTGAACAATTAAGTCAGCAAGCTTATTTAGTCAATTTTGGTGGGGATCTCAGAGCGAGAGGACCAAGAAAATCAGGTTTGGCATGGCGAATCGGTTTAGAAACACCTGAACAAAACAATCAAGCTCAAGCCTATTTTGATTTAAATACAGGGGCTATGGCGACTAGCGGCGATAGCAAAAGGTATTTGTTCAAAGATGGTGTTCGTTATAGTCATATTTTAAATCCATTAACAGGGGCCTCTGTAAAAGATGCACCGCGTTCAATTACCGTTTATGCTCAAACCTGTATTCAAGCTGGCATGTTAGCGACCTTAGCAATGTTAGAAGGTGCAGGTGCAAAACGGTTCTTAGCAGAACAATCAGAGGGACAAGCATGGATTATCGACTAAGTGGACAACGTATTTTTTTAGTTGAAGATGATCTTATGCTGGGTGAGTCTTTGTCCGAAATTTTGCAAGCTCAAGGTGCAGAGGTAAATTGGCATAAGAATGCTGAACGCGTTATGAGTTGCTTGCAAACTTCAAGCTATGACTTGATAATTTTGGATATTGGTTTACCTAAAATTTCTGGTTTTGAGTTACTTGCTCAATTACGGGAAATGCAACAAGATTTGCCTGTTCTGATTTTATCGGCACGGGACATGATTCAAGACCGAGTTTTTGGTCTCGATCTTGGTGCAGATGATTATGTTTTAAAACCTTTTGACTTATCTGAATTACTGGCAAGAGTTCGTGTTTTAATTAGACGACGTTGTGGCCGTGCGCAGACCAAAATTAAAATTGGTGAGGTTTGTTTAGATCCAAGTTCACATCAAGTTTTTTATTTAAATCAAAAAATTAGCTTATCACGTCAAGAATATCGTTTGCTGAAGTTGCTGATGGAGCATATTGGACAGGTGATCACCCGTGATCGTTTAGAAACAGCATTATTAGATAAAGATGAATTAGAAAGTAATGCGCTAGAGGTGCATATCCATCATTTACGTAAAAAGCTATTTCCTGAGTTTATTCGAACCATTCGCGGTGTTGGATATTTAGTTCAAGTAGAACTGTAATGCAGAAAATATTATCGATAAAACAACAAGTTGTTAGAACAAGTTTATATGCACTTATTCTCGCATTAGTGTTGAGTAGTATTTTAGGCTATCTTGCGACAAAACATGAAGTAAATGAGTTGTTTGACGCAACTCTAATTGATAATACCAGAATTATTAAGGGTTTAATTGATTCAGAACAGACCCATCAAAATTGGATAGATTTGCAAAAAAGCCTTGATGAAACATTACTTGAACATATTAGTTCAGGCGATCAACGCTTCAATGGTCATGCGTATGAAAAGAAGATCGCAATTCAGGTATGGAGTAAAGAGGGCGATTTAGTCCTTCGTTCGGCCAGTGCCCCAAATCATGCTTTAGCACCATTAAAAGAGGGATTAACACAATTTCAAGGTGGGGAATATGATTGGATGGTTTATACCGTTTGGCTGCCTAACAAAAAGAGCTGGCTTGCTGTTGCAGAGCGATTAGATATTCGAAAGGAGCTATCAACCAATATCGAAGCTAGTCTATTACTCAGTTTGATTTTTGCACTTTTTTTAGCCTTATGTTTATTAAAACTTCAACTTAAAAAAGCATTTGCACCGTTAGTGGAATTAGGTGAGAAAATTTCTCAACGCGATTTTAATGATTTAAGTGCGTTACATTTACCTCATTCGCCCGACGAATTGAAACCCGTGATAACGGAGTTAAACGATCTATTCCATCGAGTAGATTCTTCATTAGAAAGAGAAAAACGTTTTTTAGCTGATGCAGCGCACGAACTAAGAACTCCACTTACTGTGATTAAATTACAAGTTGAACAAGCACTTATCCAACCTGATGCAAGAGAAACGATTTTACAGCGTTTATCTGAAAGTGTAGAGCGTAATCAGCAAGTGGTCGAACAAATGCTTTTGTTGGCCCGTTTAGAAGCGGGGCAAATGTCTGTACATACCACAACTGTTATTTTTTCAGCTTTAATTCGAGAGGCAATTGCTCAACTCATGCCATTGGCATTTAAGAGAAATATTGAATTTCACTTAGATGTTGAAGAGGTGACTATCAATGGAGACTCGGCGCTTTTACTCTCGTTGCTACGTAATTTATTTGATAATGCCCTAAGGCACTCACCAAATAATGCTGTCATTTCAGTAAAGTTATTTAAGCAAGCTCAAATGATAATTTTTGAAGTGGTTGATGCTGGAACGGGGATTGATCCAAAGTTTTTAGGTGAGGTTACCAATCGGTTTACCCAAGTTGGTGGAAGTGATGTGGGAGCTTCAGGATTAGGATTGGCAATAGTATCTAAAATTGCTCAATTACATGGTATGCGCTTAGTTCTAAATAACCATGAAACAGGTGGCTTGATTGTGCACTTACAATGGTAGAAAACAGAAATAAACCTGATTTTTACGGTGATGTAATAGTTTTTATTTCAATAAATTCATTGTTTCAAATTTATCGTTGAATAAGAAAAAGAAGAGAGGCGATCTCTCTTCTTTGATCAATCTAGACTTTCAACAATACTAATCATGACTTCGGCACAATTTTCACGAGCAAGCCTTGCTTTAGTATATTCCTCAGAATCATAACAAGCTTGTGCAGTTGCCAAATCAGAGAATTCAATAATCACATGGCGTTGAAACTGTATACCTTCCATACAGATTGATTTTCCCCCTCTAGCAAGGAATTTAGCACCATATTTTTCAAATGCTAAGGGAGCTAATGCCATGTATTCTTTGTACTGTTCCATATCGTGAATGGTGACATGTGCAATCCAGTAAGCAGACATTTCCTTATCCTTTTATTTCTAAATTAAAAAAACCATTTTAGTTACAGATTGAGGCATTAAGCATTCAAAATATTTTTTGCAACCGCAGCAGCTTCAGCAATATGTTCAGCCACGGCTTGTTTTGCTTTTTCAGGATCTTGGTGCAGATAAATTGCTTCGCACATATTTTTAATACGTTGATAGCCAGAAATTTCTCGCTTCGTCGATTTCATGGTCATTGCACGAAGACGACTAATCCGACCATTCAAACGTTGTACCACTTCCCAAGCAATATGATGTTTTGCGGTTGTAAAAATAGTTTCGTAAAGTTTTGAAGAGGTAGAAATAATTAAATTAATATCATCTGCTGCAAAGGCTTGCTCAAGTTCAATCAATAATACTTTCAGCGTTTCTTTTGTTTGAGCAGTTAGGTTTTGGGTGCAATCTGCAACGGCACTTTGTTCGAGTAATAGTCGAATTTCATAAATTTGCGATGCAATTTCCCAATCCAATAATGAAACAATTGGACCTTTATTTGGCAGAATTTCAACTAAACCTTCTGCTTCTAAATAACGAATGACTTCACGTACAACAGAGCGACTTACTCCTAATTCTTCGCACAAGCTTCTTTCGACTAATCTTTTTCCAGAAGGGAAATATCCTGTAATGATCGCATTACGTACTTTATTCAAACAAAGCTCGCGTAAAGTCACAGGTGGATTTTCAATTTTAAGATTCATAGATGATTAATCTTTCCTGATTTTAATAAGTCAAAATTTTGTTACATGTTTCTAGCTGAAAATTAGCATACCAAACTCTTGCTTTTTTTTCATTATGTATTATGGTATACCATAATACGAATGCAAAAATAAATTCACTCGCAAGGAAATGCCATGAATCTAATCCGTAAAACAGTTCTTCATGTTGAAACGACTTATGTCGATGGCGATAAAGAAGCAACAAAACCGTTAAAAATGGTGGCTGCTGCTGCTGTGATCAAAAACCCATGGGCTGGTCAGGGTTATGTCGAAAACCTAACACCTGATATTCGCCGTATTGCTCCGATTCTAAGTGAGCATTTAACTCAACTTATTCTTGATGAAGTCGGTTCAGGTGAGGCGGTAGAAGCATTTGGTAAAAGTGCGGTCGTAGGTTTGAATGGTGAGCTCGAGCATGCATCAGCCCTCATTCATACCTTACATTTTGGAAATACATATCGTAATGCGGTCGGGGCTAAGTCTTATCTCGCTTTTAATAATACGCGTGGTCCAGCGAATGCTTCGATTCTTGTTCCAATGATGGATAAAAATGATGAAGGCCGCCGTTCTCATTATTTGACTCTTCAATTTGCAATTCCAGATGCACCTGCTGCCGATGAAATTGTGATTGTAATTGGTGCAGCGACAGGTGGACGTCCACATCATCGTATTGGCGATCGTTATCAAGATTTGGAAGAGTTAGGTCATGATCTCAAAAACCCTGCAGCTGTCAAATAGTCGGATTGCTCATTATTTTGAGCAAGGAGAAGGAGAGCCTTTGGTTCTCATCCATGGTGTAGGTATGCAAGCAGCCGCTTGGTATCCACAAATCGAATATTTCTCGAAACATTATCGTGTGATTTCGGTGGATATGCCGGGTCATGGAAAAAGTACAAAACTTGCGGATGGTGCACCTTTAAAAGCATTTGTTGATTGGGCGATCGAATTTATTACAGCATTGAATTTAGGTGCAGTGAATTTGGCAGGTCATTCGATGGGTTCATTGATTACGACAGGCGTAAGTGCAACTCGTCCTGATTTAGTCAAACGAATGGCGGTGTTGAACGGTGTATACAAGCGTACCAGCCAAGCTCGTGATGCTGTCGTGAATCGTGCAGAAGAGTTAAAAACAGGTCATATTGACGTTGAAACACCACTACAACGCTGGTTTGGTAACAGTGAAGCAGAACAAATTGCTGCTGGAAAAGTCAAGTCTTGGTTAGAAAATGTGGACTTGTCTGGATATACCACAGCATATGCGGCATTTGCACATGGCGATCAAATTTACGCAGATGACTGGAGCAAAATTCAGTGTCCAGCACTGGTGTTAACTGGAACAGATGACCCAAATTCAACAGCAGAAATGGCAATACAAATGGCAAGCCAAGCGAGAAATGGCACCGCTATTGTGATTGAAAATGAGCGTCATATGGTGAATTTGACTGCACCAGACCAAGTAAATATTGCAATGCAGGCGTGGTTAGAAACCCAAGTCTAAATTGCCACACATTGATGAAGGAATATGACAATGAGTGAAATGGATAGTGTTAATAAAATACGTGAACTACGTGATGCCTTTGGCTCATTTATGACTGGCGTAACCGTCGTAACCACCTGTAAAGATGATGGAACACCATTAGGCTTTACTGCGAACTCTTTTGCTTCGGTGTCTTTGGACCCAGCTTTGCTGCTGGTCAGCATTGCCAAGACATCAAGCAATTATAATAACTTTGCCAATGCTTCACATTTTGCAATTAATATTTTGGCAGAAGAACAAAAGGATATTTCGAATACTTTT
Source organism: Acinetobacter sp. 5862 (assembly GCF_024494585.1). NCBI lineage: Bacteria > Pseudomonadati > Pseudomonadota > Gammaproteobacteria > Moraxellales > Moraxellaceae > Acinetobacter > Acinetobacter sp. 5862. The sequence goes on along the minus strand of NZ_JANHGP010000055.1, from coordinate 42,333 downwards.
GCTCGCCCAAGTGATGATCGATTTGCAAATTTAGCATGGACAAAGAGCGCATCTCATAACCCTGTCATAGATCAAGTCAGTGCTTGGTTTGATTGCACGACGTATCAAGTTGTAGATGCAGGTGATCATGCGATTTTAATTGGTAAAGTTGAAGATTTTGGCTCAGCAGGCTTTGCTGGTTTAGGGTATTACCGTGGAGCTTATTTCACACCTGCCAAATCATCTACGGATGTGATTTCGAGTATGAAAGTCATGATGATGGCATTGATTGGACATGAAAATCAGATCTTGCTTGAACAGACACAGGATCAAAAGTGGACATTGCCACATTTGATGGTTGAAAAAGATGGTGCAGAAAAAGCACTGGAAAAAATCTTTGCAGCTTATCAGCCAGAAGCCTCACCAAGCTTTATCTATTCTGTCTATGATGATGTGACCACCCAGCAGCAATATATTGCATTTTTATGTAATACCCCGATCGCACATGCAACCAAAGGTCAATTTGTTGATTTAAATGATTTAGAACAACTGACTTTTGTGGATAGCGCTTTAGAGAGTATGTTGATGCGTTATCGTAAAGAAAACCATCTCAAAACCTATGGTGTTTATTACGGTAATCAAATTAGCGGTACGGTTCGTCAAATTGTTAAAGAGGAAGTTTAACTATGCGTTTTTCATTATTTGTACACATGGAACGTGTTTCTGATCAACAAACGCAGAAGCAGCTCTATGATGAGATGATTGAACTTTGCCAGATTGCCGATCAAGGTGGTATGCATGCGATTTGGACAGGTGAACATCATGCAATGAATTTTACGATTGCACCTAATCCATTCATTAACTTAGTTGATATTGCGAATAAAACCCAAAATGTACGTTTGGGCACGGGTACAGTGGTTGCGCCATTTTGGCATCCAATTAAATTGGCAGGTGAAGCTGCTATGACGGATATTATCACCAATGGTCGTTTAGATATTGGCATTGCACGTGGTGCTTACTCGTTTGAATATGAGCGTATGGTGCCTGGTATGGATGCATGGAGTGCAGGTCAGCGTTTACGTGAAATGATCCCCGCGATTAAAAACCTGTGGAAAGGTGATTATGAGCATAATGGTGAGTTTTGGCAGTTCCCGAAAACCACTTCTGCACCTCAACCGTTACAACAACCGTATCCACCGATTTGGGTAGCAGCACGTGATCCAAATAGCCATGAATTTGCGGTGCAAAACGGCTGTAATGTACAAGTCACACCATTACATTTTGGTGATGAAGAAGTTGAAAAACTCATGGGACATTTTAATACCGCCTGTGAAAAGTTTGCTGATATTCCTCGTCCTGAAATTATGTTATTGCGTCATACCTATGTCGCTGATAGTGAGGAAGATGCTCAATTAGCAGCAGATGAAATCAATACATTCTATAACTATTTTGGCGCATGGTTTAAAAATGAGCGTGAAATTACGCAAGGTCTAATCGCGCCATTGAGTGATGAAGAAATTGCAGCTCATCCATTTTATACGCCAGAAGCCATGCGTAAAAATAATGTGATTGGTCAGGCGCAAGAAGTGATTGATCGCTTAAAAGCTTATGAAGCAATGGGTTATAACGAATATTCATTCTGGATTGATACAGGAATGAGCTTTGAGCGTAAAAAAGCATCGTTACAACGTATGATTAATGAAGTGATGCCTGCATTTGCATAGGAGAGAAGACATGACTTCTCAATTCCAGTTGTATATCAATGGTCAATTTGAGGATGGTGCTGCACAATTTGACAGCATCAATCCAGCGACAGGGCAAGTTTGGGCGAAAATGCCTGAAGCACGTACAGATGAAGTCAATCGTGCAGTTGCTGCGGCATCTCAGGCTCTGCAAGATGCGGCTTGGGCAGGTTTAACTGCCTCACAGCGTGGAAAATTGTTATATAAACTTGCTGATTTAATCGAAAAAGCTGCACCGCAACTGGCTCAATATGAAACCAGTGATACAGGCAAGATCATTCGTGAGACGTCGAGCCAAATTGCTTATGTAGCTGAATATTATCGTTACTATGCAGGAATTGCAGACAAGCTCGAAGGTAGCTATTTACCGATTGATAAACCAGATATGCAAGCATGGACCATTCGTGAGCCTGTGGGTGTCATTGCTGCAATTGTTCCATGGAATAGCCAATTATTTTTGTCTGCGGTTAAAGTTGGTCCAGCATTGGCGGCAGGTTGCAGTATTGTTCTGAAAGCCTCTGAAGAGGGGCCAGCGCCTTTACTTGCTTTCGCGCGTTTGGTGCATGAAGCAGGATTTCCAGCAGGTGTGGTGAATGTTATTACAGGTTTTGGCCCTGAATGTGGTGCAGTTTTAAGTAGTCATCCAGATGTTGCTCATGTGGCATTTACTGGTGGTCCAGAAACAGCACGCCATATTGTGCGCAACTCTGCTGAGAACCTTGCCAAAGTATCGTTAGAGTTAGGTGGAAAATCTCCTTTTATTGTATTTGCAGATGCTGATTTACAAAGTGCTGTGAATGCACAAGTCGCAGCGATTTTTGCAGCAACAGGGCAAAGCTGTGTTGCTGGTTCACGGTTGCTGGTTGAAGACAGTATCAAAGATGAATTTGTTCAACGTTTGGTTGAGCGTGTGCAAAGTATCAAGATTGGTTTGCCTGATGATATGGCAACTGAATACGGCCCTCTGTGCACCTTGCGCCAACGTGAAAAAATTGAGCAAGTCGTTGCTCGCTCGATTCAGCAAGGGGCGAAATTATTGGCAGGTGGGAAAACGCTTGAAAGAGCAGGTTATTACTATCCACCCACAATTTTAGACTGTAGTGATGTACCGCAAGCGGATTGCGTCATGACCGAGTTATTTGGTCCTGTCTTGTCTGTAGTGAGTTTTAACACTGAAGCAGACGCGATTCAAAAAGCCAACAGTACGCCTTATGGACTCGCAGCTGGTGTATTTACCAACAATTTAAGCCGTGCGCATCGTATGACCAAAGCAATTCGTTCAGGGATTGTTTGGCTGAATACCTATCGCGCTGTTTCTCCACTTGCACCTTTTGGTGGGCATGGTCTATCAGGACATGGTCGTGAAGCTGGCTCAGATGCGGTGTTGGACTATACCACTACTAAAACTGTGTGGTTACGTACTTCAGATCAACCGATTGATGACCCTTTTGTGATGCGTTAATACATCACAACAGTCATTAGGATTTAAATTTCAAGGATGAAAAGATGACGCAGTTGAATTTCAAAATCACATAAATCTGATCAAGGCATACGTAAGATAATATTGGTTGAGCTCCAAGAGCCTCGACAAGGTTTCCTTTATCTTTTTTTGCCATTTCTTTAATCAAAGTTGATGAGATTCGTCTGTAAAACAAGAGAAATAAAGGTCAGGTCATCTGGATATGGCGCTGATCAGGCAGGTTGTGAAACCTAAGTTTACTCTCACAAATATTTGATATTGAGGAAAATGAAGTCCTCAAAGAGAGATTAAGGATATGAGCCAAAATGAAAATAGTGCTTTCGCCATTGAAAGCAATTCAATTGATTATGTTGATCCATCTCAACGTCACGGAAAAGTACGTGATTTATTCACGCTCTGGTTTTGTACCAATATTGCACCCTTAGCTGTAATTACTGGTGCAATGTCGATGCTAACGTTTAACCTCAGTTTGATCAGTGCGCTAGTGGCAATTTGTTGTGGTCATTTCTTTGGTGCTGCAATTTTAGCTTTAACTTCTGCTCAAGGACCCCAAGTCGGCATTCCCCAAATGATTCAAAGCCGAGCACAGTTTGGGCGTTATGGTGCATTATTAGTCGTATTATTTACAACACTGATTTATCTCGGTTTCTTTATTTCCAACATTATCTTGTCAGGTAAAACCTTACATACCGTCGTTCCCGCAATCCCTGTTCCAACTGCGACGGTGATTGGTGCAATTGCAGCAACAACCATTGGGGTGGTGGGTTATCATTTAATTCATAATTTTAATAAAATTGGGACATGGTTGATGGGTGGTTCATTACTGATCGGCTTGTTGATTATGTTGCCACAAATTAATGCTGAAGTACTTGCCAAAGGCTCATTTAACCTAAAAGGTTGGTTTGCCATGTTTGGTCTATGTGCAGTTTGGCAAATTAGTTTTTCACCTTATACCTCAGACTATTCACGTTATTTACCTAAGTCGATTGGGATTTTCAAACCATTTATCTTTACTTACTTGGGCGCTTCGCTTGGAACGATCTTTGCGATGGCATTTGGTACAGTAGCGGTGAGTATTGGTTCTGGTACCGATGCGATGGAAGCGGTGAAATCGGGTACAGGTATTTTCGGTTCGATTCTGATGATTTTATTCCTTTGTAATATCATCGGTCACAATGCCATGAATTTATATGGTGCGGTTTTATCATGTATTACTTCGATCCAAACCTTTGCAGGTCAATGGATGCCAAGTAAGAATGTCCGTATTATTTTGTCGATTATGGTCTTAATCCTCGCTACGTTTACAGCACTTTGGGCATCAAGCAACTTTATTAGCTTCTTCCTGAACGTCATTTTTGCCTTATTATTTATTTTAGTACCTTGGGTATCGATTAACCTATTGGATTTCTATGTGATCAATAAGAAATCTTATGATATTCAGTCGATCTTCGCACAAGATGGTGGCATCTACGGCAAATTTAATGGCAAAGCTTTAACTGCATATTTCATCGGAATCGTGGTTCAAATTCCTTTTCTTACCAATGCATTTTTTACAGGCCCATTCGCAAACGTCATTCAGGATGTGGATATTTCTTGGGTGATTGGATTGGTGGTGAGTTTCGTTGTGTACTACGTCTTTAATCTCGAAAAGATTAAATGCAGCAGCCCAGCACTCAATGTAAAAGCGCAACATTAAACATGCTTAGAACGGAATCGATGACATGAAAAAAAGTTATTTACAACTCACATTGGTGACTGCATTAACCAGTATGATTACACCAAGTTATGCAGGAATTAGTTTTGGCGACAGCAATGCCGACTCAGGCAAGTTAACGGTTTCTGGTTATGTACGTGCCAATTATCAAGACAAAGATTACGGTGAACCTGCTTCAGAACATAAGATCCGTTTTGATGCTGCACAACTAAAACTTGATTATGAACGCGGCAAACTATTTGGACATGCTGAATATCGTTGTTATCAATACGATACGCTGTGTGATTTTTCAACCTTGATCGATGCATATGCAGGTTATCATTTAAATGAAACTGATCAGGTTGTGGCGGGAATGCAAGCTATTCCATTTGGATCAGGACGTTTCTGGGGCAATAGTTTGTACGGTAGTATCAATACTACAGCAGGTTTAGAAGATGTTCATAATTTAGGTTTAAACTATCATTTTGAATTGCCAAGTGCGACCAAATTTGATGTCGGTTATTTTGCTGCAGATGCAGGTCACTATGAAGGTACTACCCAAGACTCTGGTCGCTATAGTGCGAACTATGTAAGTTCTGATGACATTACCAAAAGTGATATCGAAGAGAAAAACATGTGGGTTGGACGTATTACCCAAGATATTAATCTGGGTGTAAAAGGTTTAACTACACAAGTCGGTGCTTCATATTGGACTTCAGAGATTGACAATAAAACCACATCACAAACGGGTCGACGTAATGCGTGGGCATTATTTAGCAAAATCAATTATGGTAATCTAGGTCTGACCTTAACGGGGGGTAAAAATGATGTCAGTAATAAAGACGTTGTTGATGCAACTTCATCTTTGATGGGTTCATATGACAGCGAATATTATGTTGCAAACAAAGCGACTTACTATACAGCTGATCTTGGCTATACTTTTAAAGATGTTAAGCAAATTGGCAATATCACGCCGTATTTTATGCACAGTCGGTACAATAAGGATTTGGCTGGTTCTCAAGATTCAACCCGTAATATCCTTGGTGTTTCAATCGACCATAAACAGATTTCTTTGGTCGCAGAATACATTATGAGTCAAAATGATCCTTTCATTGGTGGTACTGAAAAATCACTGGCAGTTGGAGATGATGGTAAATGGAATAAGTTACTTAACCTAACGTTATTCTATTACTTCTAAAATCAGCTATAACATTCGGGCAACCGAAAAATTTTTTCAAGATTTATTTGGTATGCCATAATACAGGTTTAGTTAATACCAGAACATTGATACTGTTTTTTAAAATGTTCTGTGTATTAATGCCGAAGTCTAAATAGGATAATCAGTATGCAACTTAATCAATTGCCATTATTTCATCAACAAGCTTTTGTTGCTGGACAATGGTGTGATGCCGATAATCAACAAACTTCTGATATTTATAACCCTGCAACACAAGAAGTGATTGGTACTGTACCGAATATGGGCAAGGCAGAAGCCGAACGCGCAATTCAAGCAGCAGTTGCAGGTTGGGCTGCATGGAAAAATAAAACAGCCAAAGATCGTTCAACGATTTTAAAAAAATGGTTCGATTTGATGGTTGAAAATGCAGATCAACTTGCATTTATTTTGACGAGCGAACAAGGAAAACCTTTAGCAGAAGCGAGAGGTGAAATTTTATATGCTGCTAGCTTTGTTGAATGGTTTGCTGAAGAAGCAAAACGCGTTTATGGTGATATTGTTCCCAGTCCTTATCCAGATGCACGGATTATCGTGAGCAAGCAACCGATTGGGGTTGTTGCAGCAATCACGCCGTGGAATTTCCCTGCGGCAATGATTACCCGTAAAGTTGCACCTGCTTTGGCTGCGGGTTGTCCTTGTATTGTTAAACCAGCGCCAGAAACCCCATTTACGGCATTGGCTTTGGTCGATTTAGCGATTCAAGCGGGTGTACCTGCTGAGATTTTCAGTGTCATTACAGGTGATGCAGTCACGATTGGGGATGCAATCTTTGAAAGTGATGATGTACGGAAATTTACTTTCACAGGTTCAACACCCGTTGGAAAATTACTATATCAACGTTCAGCGCAAACGCTGAAAAAAGTTTCATTAGAATTGGGCGGTAATGCACCTTTTATTGTCTTTGATGATGCAGATTTGGATGCTGCAATCGAAGGGGCATTAATTGCTAAATATCGCAATGCAGGACAAACCTGTGTTTGTGTGAATCGCTTTCTTGTTCAAGAAGGAATTTACGAAAAATTCATTGCTGCATTAAGTGAAAAGGTCAATGCTTTTGCAATCGGCAATGGTTTGGATGTTGGGAGTGAAATTGGTCCATTAATTAATGCCAATGCAGTGAAAAAGGTTGAGGCTCATGTTGCGGATGCCTTAGCTAAAGCAGGTCGTTTGGTTGCTGGTGGTAAACGTCATAGTGCAGGTGAGTTATTCTATGAACCTACCATTATTGCTGATGTCACAGCTGAGATGGATGTTGCGACTCAAGAAACATTTGGTCCATTGGCTGCTGTATTCAAGTTTGAAACTGAACAACAAGCCATTGAAATGGCAAATGCGACGGAATTTGGCTTAGCAGCCTATTGTTATACCAAAGATTTAGGACGCGCTTGGCGGATGAGTGAGCAGCTTGAATACGGTATGGTTGGAATCAATAAAGGCTTAATTTCCAATGAAGTCGCACCATTTGGTGGAATCAAACAGTCGGGCTTAGGTCGTGAAGGTTCGAAATACGGGATCGAAGATTATCTTGAAATCAAATACACCTTATTTGGGGGATTGAATGCATGAGTAATGAAAAATTTGAAAAAGGCTTAGCCATTCGTAAACAAGTGTTGGGTGAAGCTTATGTCAATAATTCGATCAACAATACTGATGATTTTAACTTACCTTTACAAGAGTTAGTTACAGAGTATTGCTGGGGGGCAGTTTGGGGGCGAGAGGAACTGAGCAAGCCTGAACGAAGCTTAATCAATCTTGCCATGATTTCTGCGCTGAATCGTCCACATGAGTTGAAGCTGCATGTCAAAGGTGCTTTGCGTAATGGTGTACCGAAAGAAAAAATTCGTGAGGTGCTGCTACAAGTCGCAATTTATTGTGGTGTACCGGCAGCCGTAGATAGTTTCCAAATTGCTAAAGAAGCGATTCAGGAATATGAACAAGAAAATAACTAATTGAACGATTGAGCAAACATTACCCAGCTTATTGGTAATGTTTGCTTAAGTGATTACATTTTGGCTCTTTACGCTTAAAGTGACATACCAATTGTTACGATTGTTTCGGTCAGAATGAATATAATTTAAACAGAGTATTTATTTTCTAAATAACCAATCAACTTTTATATACTGAGATATATGCAGCTTTAGGTGTCTATTGGTGTAAATTATGCACTTCGTTTAAGGTGGTTTTAATCCCATCTTGAGCAAAGAAAATTTGATATTTGATAGATCATCGAAAGAGTAAGGTATGCCCGCAAATCCTAGTAAAACCCAAAAACCTTTATATATTCCTTATGCTGGGAACGCTCTTTTAGAACTTCCACTCTTGAATAAAGGTTCAGCTTTTTCAACAGAAGAGCGTGAGCAGTTTAACTTGCATGGACTGATACCTAACAATATCGAAAACATTGAAGAACAAACGCAACGCTCTTATCAGCAGTACTTGTCATTTGACAATAACTTGAATAAGCATATTTATTTAAGAAATATTCAAGACACAAATGAAACTCTTTTTTATAATTTATTGAGTCAGCATTTAGATGAAATGCTACCCATTATTTATACACCAACCGTCGGCGAGGCTTGCCAGCGTTTTTCTGATATTTATCGTCGTCATCGTGGGATTTTCATCTCATATGCTGAACGTCAATACATCGATCAAATTATTCATAATGTAAATAAGAAAAATGTCAAAGTGATTGTCATTACCGATGGTGAGCGCATCCTTGGTTTAGGTGATCAGGGTATTGGCGGTATGGGAATTCCAATTGGAAAATTATCTCTATATACCGCATGTGGAGGTATTAGTCCCGCTTATACGTTACCGATTACGATAGATGTCGGTACAAATAATCAAGAATTACTCAACGATCCAATTTACATGGGATTGAAGCAACCTCGAATCAGAGGGGAGCAATATTACCAATTTGTCGAACAGATTATTTCTGCTGTGCGTGAACGTTGGCCGAATGTGTTGATACAGTTTGAAGATTTTGCCCAAATTAATGCGATGCCATTGTTGACTCAGTATCGAGATAAAATTTGCTGCTTTAATGATGACATTCAAGGAACTGCAGCAGTTACAGTTGCTAGTTTAATTGCTGCATCTAGAGCACTTGGTAAACAACTCAAAGATCAAACCATTACTTTTGTTGGTGCTGGTTCAGCAGGATGTGGTATTGCTGAGCATATCTTTAGACAAATGATGGATGAAGGTTTGAGCGATCATGAAGCCCGTTCACGTATTTTCATGGTTGATCGCTTCGGTTTAATGACTGATCAACAGCCCAATTTACTCGACTTTCAACAAAAACTCGCAACACCTGTGAATACAATTTCAGAATGGGAATATTCAGGACAAGAGATTGCGCTACTTGATGTCGTAAAAAATGCGAAACCAAGTATTCTGATTGGTGTATCAGGGCAAGCAGGTTTATTTAGTGAACAAGTGATTAAAACTTTGGCTAAATATTATAAGCATCCGATTGTTTTGCCATTATCTAACCCGACTTCTCAAGTAGAAGCTCAGCCAAAAGATATTATTGAATGGACACAAGGTGCTGCAATCGTTGCGACAGGTAGTCCTTTTGCACCAGTATATTTCCAAGGTAAAACCTATACGATTGCTCAGTGTAATAATTCGTATATTTTCCCAGGAATAGGCTTGGGTGTGATTGCGTGTGGTGCAAATCATATTAGTGATGCAATGTTGATGGCTGCAAGCACAGCATTGGCAGATTGCTCACCGCGTTTAAAAAATCCAGCTGCAGATCTATTGCCAAATATTAATGACATTCATCAAGTCTCCAAATTCATTGCTTTTAAAGTTGCAAAAGCTGCGATGGCAGATGGATTAGCAGTACCCATGAGCAATGATGTGCTGAAAAATGTGATTGAAGATAATTTTTGGACACCTGAATATCGAAATTATCGCCGAGTTACTTTTTAATTGAGCCAGATCTAGTCTGATTGATGAAATGTAAATGTAATTCAGTAATCTAGAACAGAACAAAACCTGACTGATCTTGAATGATCTTTCAGGTTTTTAGCTTATTATTACTCTCATACAACTATCTGTTATATTTTTTTTATAAAATCTGTATCTACCTTTATCATCTGTATTCATTCAAAGTATAACGAGGTTGATATGAATGGGCTAAATATGAGTTTTTTAAAAAAGAAAAATAATGCGAGTTTCGTATTTTTTATTATCACACTCTATGCTTTTATCGGTTTTGGTTTAGGCTATATTATTTGGGAATATTTTCTTTAAAATCAGCTTCAAGTCTGATTTATAGCACTGTTTAGCTATTCATTTAATACAGCAAATTTAAGCTTGGTAATCTGTTTCGCTACAATGATCACATCTACTGGATGTGGCTTGGATTATATTCATCCAGCCATTCAAAACAATGAATAATATTCATAGCTCTTCATTAGAATAAATCATTTTATTCATAGATTTTTGTTCTGTACTCTAAAAATAAGCCGTATTTTAAAAATTACATAAATGATGACTTGGGACAATGATCATCACATCTTCATCATTTGAAAAAATAAAGAGTGTTGGAATGAGAAAACTTGATTTTGCAATTATAGATCCGCATATCCATCAATGGGATCCATACCATACTCCACATTCTGCTGCCTTGTTGGTTAAAGCTTTGGGGAATTATCCCCGTGTGATGAATAAAGTTATTCGAGTCGTTAAACCGAAGCCACTTTTAGACACGCTAGGATTAACTAAATATGCGTTGAGTCCTTATCTCCCTCAAAATTATCATGAAGATATGGGACATCATAGGATTGAAAGCGTAGTACATGTCGAAGCAAATTGGCATCATCATAAAGGGTTTGGTGTTGTTGAAGAAACCAAATGGATTCAACAATTAAATTTTAAAGACCAAAATTTAAAGCTAGGTGCAATTATTGCCACTGCTGATCCGCGAGATCGAAAATTTAAACAGATTTTAAAAGCACATCAAGATGCCAGCCCGCTATTTAGGGGGATTCGTAAAATGGCTTCTTGGCATGAGGATTCTGGTATTTTTCGTTGGTGTGATCAAGCACATTTATATCAGTCTAAAAAATTCCTTAAAGGCTTTGAACAACTTGCCAAAATGGATTTATCTTTTGATGCGTGGACTTATTCAACACAAATTTCAGAAATTACAAAATTAGCGAAACAATTTCCTCAAACACCTATAGTCGTTGATCATTTAGCAACACCCGCAGGACTTTTTGGCCCTATTGGCAAAAAAACTGGTCAAACACCTTCACAACGTGCCGCCATTTTCCAGCAATGGCAGCGTGATTTGGCAGTTCTGGCTGAGCAGAAAAATGTTTATGCCAAGATTTCAGGGCTGATGATGCCCGTGTTAGGACACCGATTTTATCAACAATACCGTACTGCAACCGTCTATGAAATGGTGAATTTATTAACACCATTGATTCAACATGCAATACAGGTATTTGGCCCAGATCGAATCATTTTTGCTTCAAATTTTCCTATGGATAAAGCAAATACAACGCTAAGCGATTTGATCCAAGCTTATATTGAAATGATCACACCTTATGGTGATCAAGCGATGTATTCCATTTTTAGACAAAACGCTGCCAATTTTTATCAATTAAATTAGAGTCATCATATGAAAAGTTTTAATCAAAAGGTTGCTGCAATTACAGGTGCAGGTTCTGGAATCGGTCAACAACTTGCAATTTTATTAGCACAGCAAGGCGCTGATTTAGCTTTGAGCGATGTAAATGATCAAGGTTTAGCCGAAACATTGTCTTTAGTAAAACAGTATCCTGTAAAAGTTACTTTAACCAAACTGGATGTTTCTCATCAGCAAGCTGTACGTGAATGGGCGGAGAATAGTTTCAAAGATCATGGCAAAATCAATTTGATTTTTAACAATGCTGGCGTTGCATTAGCAAGCACCGTAGAAGGTATGAGCTATGAAGAAATGGAATGGATTTTTAATATTAATTTTTGGGGTGTTGTCTACGGCACAAAAGAGTTTTTGCCTTATTTAAAGCAAAGTGGTGAAGGGCATATCATTAATATTTCTAGTTTATTTGGACTCACTGCTCAACCTTCTCAAAGTGCTTATAACGCAACAAAGTTTGCAGTGCGTGGTTTTACCGAATCATTACGTCAAGAATTAAATATGCAAAATAATGGTGTTAGTGCGACTTGTGTGCATCCGGGTGGTATACGAACCAATATCGCTAATAGTGCTCGTATGAGTGACAGTATTCGTTCTTTGGGTATGAACCCTGCAAAGGCTAGTCGATCATTTAATAAAGTTTTGAAAACCCCACCTGAAGAAGCTGCAAAAATCATTTTAGAGGCGGTCAAACAGGATAAAGCTCGAATATTGATTGGCAATGATGCCAAAATTTTAGATTTGATTCAGCGGATTACACCAACTCATTATTCTCAAGCATTAGATTTTTTAACCAAAAAAACTTTGAAAAAAAGATAAAATATTCTTCAATCTAAGGATGCTCATTTAATTTGTGTGAGCATCCTAGTTAATTCATTTTAAGGTGAATTATCATCTATCATTATGTTTTATATGTAGAAAGTAAAATACTTGTTTCACTATTATAAATACCTGAAATATTTCGAATTCGTTCGAGTGCCTTGTCAAAATTTTCTAAACTGTCGGACTGTAATTCAACCAAAATATCCCATTTCCCGTTTGTAGTATGCAGGCGTTCAACGGCGGATTCTAGGCGTAATTCACGAATAACCGCTTGCGCTTTAGTTCCCTCCACCATGATATTCATCCACGCCCGAATAATATTTTTCTCCACATTAGGGCGAAAGCGTACAGTATATCCCGTGATGATACCCGTCGATTCCATGTATTCAATTCGTTTTTGCACAGTCGCTCTAGAGACTCGTGTTTTTGCAGCCAGATCTGTAATTGAGATCCGAGCATTATCTTTGAGTAAACCTAAGATAATATGATCAATATTGTTCATTTTGATACTTACTATTAGCAAATTGATAAAAATTAATTCATTTTAATCATTATAAAGAATTTTTTGAATCAATTTGATTCTTAATAATAATCAATATACGAAGCCCCAAACATTTTTTTCGAATGAATCAAGAGATCTATGTTGACACGGAACGATGGGGTGAGCGGAAACCTTTGCAGTAAGGGAATCTGTAGATAACAGGGACAATTGATTAATTAAGGAAAAGATGATGTCTTTATCATATGCGGCTCAAAATGGTAGTGCTTGGCAAACCTTTCTCACTCAAGTAGATCGTGTAGCACCTTATTTGGATGCCGACCTCAGCAACTTTATCAACACACTGAAAACACCAAAACGTACGCTAATTGTTGATGTGCCAATCGTGATGGATGATGGCACAATTCGTCATTTTGAAGGCTATCGCGTACAGCACAATCTCTCTCGTGGTCCTGGTAAGGGTGGTATTCGTTATCACCAAGATGTTGAGTTGAATGAGGTCATGGCCTTATCAGCATGGATGACCATTAAAACTGCGGTGCTTAATCTCCCATTTGGCGGCGCAAAAGGTGGTATTCGTGTCAATCCAAAAGAACTTTCAACACGTGAATTAGAGCGTTTAACTCGTCGTTTTACTAGTGAAATTAGCCCAATTATCGGCCCACAAATTGATATTCCCGCACCTGATGTTGGTACTAATGCCAATATCATGGGCTGGATGATGGATACTTATTCAAGTATTAAAGGTCACACGGTTACGGGTGTTGTAACTGGAAAACCTGTGCATTTAGGTGGTTCACTCGGCCGTGTTCGTGCAACAGGTCGTGGCGTATTTGTTACAGGTATGCAAGTTGCAGAGCGTATCAAATTACCTATCGAAGGCAGCAAAGTTGCAGTTCAAGGCTTTGGTAACGTAGGTAATGAAGCTGCTTATTTGTTTAATCAGACAGGTGCAAAAATTGTTGCTGTGCAAGATCACACAGGCACAATTTTTAATGCTGAAGGTTTTAACGTAAAAGCATTACAAAAGCATGTTGCTGAACAGGGTGGCGTGAAAGGTTTTGCTGAAGCGACTGTGATCTCGGATGAAGAATTCTGGGATGTCGATATGGATATTCTGATTCCAGCAGCATTAGAAGGTCAGATTACGGTTGAACGTGCACAAAAACTCAAAGCGAAAATTGTGCTTGAAGGTGCAAACGGACCAACTTATCCAGAAGCAGATGATGTATTCGTTAGCCGTAACATTACTGTAGTTCCTGACGTAATTTGTAACGCAGGTGGTGTAACCGTCAGTTATTTTGAATGGGTTCAAGATATGGCGAGTTATTTCTGGAGCGAGGACGAAATTAATGAACGTCTTGACAAGCTGATGATTCAAGCCATGAGTGATGTGTGGAATACCGCAGCGCAAAAGCAATGTAGCTTGCGTACAGCAGCTTATATTTTAGCGTGTGAACGTATCCTCAAAGCTCGTAAAGAGCGTGGTATTTTCCCGGGATAAACCATCCATAAAGTTAAAGCAAACGGCTCATTGAATATTCAATGAGCCTGCATATCAAAACAGGAAGTGAGTAAATAAAATGAGCGAAGTCGCAATTACACGTAACAATTTTAATGATTGGATGGTGCCTGTTTTTGCTCCAGCAAATTTCATTTTGGTTCGTGGCGAAGGTTCTCGTATTTGGGATCAAAACGATAAAGAATATATCGATTTTGCAGGTGGTATTGCGGTTAATGCTTTAGGTCATGCCCATCCAGTTGCGGTAAATGCTTTAACAGAACAAGCTCAAAAACTTTGGCACATTGGTAATGGTTATACCAACGAGCCAGTATTACGCCTTGCAAAACAATTGGTTGAAAGTACATTCGCTGACAAAGTATTTTTCTGTAATTCTGGTGCAGAAGCGAACGAAGCAGCATTAAAACTGGCACGTAAAGTTGGTTTACTCAGTGGTAATCCAAATAAAAATCATATTGTTGCATTTAAAAATGCATTCCACGGTCGAACTTTGTTTACTGTAACAGCGGGTGGACAACCTAAATATTCTCAAGATTTTGCACCTTTACCGGGTGGAATCGAGCATACGGCATTTAATGATTTAGATGCTGCTAAAGCTATTATTACTGAAAATACCTGTGCGGTGATTGTAGAACCGATCCAAGGCGAAGGTGGTGTGTTACCCGCTGACATCGAATTTTTGAAAGGCTTACGTGCGTTGTGCGATGAAAAAGGCGCTGTGCTGATTTTTGATGAAGTGCAAACAGGTGTTGGCCGTACAGGTTCACTTTATGCCTATATGAATACAGGCGTAACTCCAGATATTTTAACGACAGCAAAAGCCTTAGGTGGTGGTTTCCCAATTGGTGCAATGATTACTACAGATCATTATGCCAACATGTATGCGGTGGGTGATCACGGTACGACTTATGGTGGTAACCCATTGGCTTGTGCAGTGGCAGGTGCGGTGTTTGAATTCATCAATACACCAGAAGTTTTAGACGGCGTTAAAAAACGTCATCAATATTTCATCGATGCTTTGCATAAAATCAATGCTGAATATGGTTTATTCAAAGAAATCCGCGGTCAAGGTCTATTAATTGGTTGCGTACTGAAAGATGAGTATGCAGGCAAAGCAAAAAATATTGTGACCTTAGCGGGTGAAGAAGGCTTGTTGGCATTGGTTGCAGGTACTGATGTCGTACGCTTTACCCCTTCACTAATTATTCCAATGGAAGATATTGACGAAGGTTTAAATCGTTTCGCTCGTGCCTTAGCACGCCTCTAAATCTTGTTGTGAGCATCTAACCATGATGATTGTTAGACATGCAGCGCATCGGGACTTAGATGATATTTATCGTTTAGCGCAAAGAGCAGGAGAGTCGGGCATTGGCTTGACCTCCTTACCAAAAAACAAAGAAATCTTAGCTGAACGTATTACACGTACGACTCACACTTTAGCGGGCTTAACCGAAAAGTGTGAGGCAAGTTATTTGTTTGTTTTAGAAGATACCAGTATTCACAAAATTGTGGGTGTGAGTGCGATTGAAGTTGCAGTGGGGTTAAAAGAACCATTTTACAACTTCCGTGTAGCAAAACAGGTGCATGCCTCTAAAGCCTTAAATGTGTATAAGACTTTAGATACTCTTTTTTTAAGTAATGATCATACTGGTTGCAGTGAACTCTGCACTTTGTTCCTTGATCCTGAATACCGCAAAAACCAAAACGGTAAGTTTTTATCAAAAGTACGTTTTCTGTTTATTGCAGCGTTTCGTTCTTTCTTTGAAGAAAGATTGATTGCTGAGATGCGTGGTTTTTCAGATCAAAATGGACATTCGCCATTTTGGGATTCGCTCGGTTATCTATTTTTTGATATGGATTTTGCAGCTGCGGATTATTTAAGTGGTGTAGGACAAAAAGCGTTTATCGCAGAACTCATGCCGAGATTTCCAGTCTATGTTGATTTGCTGACCTCAGAAGCGCGTGCTGTGATTGCTGAAGTACATCCGCACACATTGCCTGCGGCGAAAGTGCTGATGTCAGAAGGGCTTAAATATCAGGGTTATGTGGATATTTTTGATGCAGGACCAACACTGGAAGCCAATACCGCTGAACTACGTGCAGTCAAAGAGAGTCGTTTGCTCAACGTTCAAATCACTGAGCAAGTTGAAACGACAGAAACTCATTTTTTGGTTGCGAATGACCAATACCAAGATTATTGCGTGTTGTTGATCAATAACAAAATCACTGAAAGTGACACTTTGTACATGACAGCAGCACAAGCACAAGCACTGAATATTGCTGAACACGATCAAGTACGCGTTTTAGCATTAGAAAAAATGGAGAAGAACTAATGTCACAAGGTGCATTATTAATTGATGGTGCTTGGATCCAAGGACAAGGAACCGCATTCAGTAAAACCAACCCTGTTAACAATCAGCAAATTTGGGCAGGTCATGAAGCCAGCCAAGCTGATGTTGAGCAGGCATGTCTTGCTGCTCGTCAGGCATTTCCTGCTTGGGCACGTATGCCGTTAGAAGATCGTATCGCAATTATTGAACGTTTTGCGAGTCTACTTGAGCAGAATAAAAATGAATTGGCTCAAGTGATTAGTCAAGAAACCAGTAAACCACTTTGGGAAACATTGACCGAAGTGCAATCGATGGTTGGCAAAGTCGCGATTTCAATTCGTGCTTATGATCAACGTACGGGTTTCAGTGAAACTAGAATGCCAGATGGTATTGCTTCACTACGTCATCGTCCACATGGTGTTTTGGCTGTATTTGGTCCATATAACTTCCCAGGTCATTTGCCAAATGGTCATATTGTTCCTGCATTGATTGCAGGCAATACCGTAGTGTTTAAACCAAGTGAACTTACCCCTTGGACTGCGGAAGAAACGGCAAAGTTATGGCAGCAAGCAGGTTTGCCGAATGGCGTATTGAATATCGTACAAGGTGGGCGTAGTACAGGTGAGGCACTTGCTGCGGCTGAACAAATTGATGGTTTGTTGTTCACAGGTAGTGCGAATACAGGTTATCACTTGCATAAGCAAATGGCAGGCGCGCCTGAAAAAATCCTTGCTTTGGAAATGGGTGGCAATAATGCCCTCATCATTGACGAAGTAACAGATATTGATGCGGTCGTGAATTTAGCTATTCAATCCGCTTTTGTTTCGGCAGGACAACGTTGTACTTGTGCACGCCGAATCATTGTCAAGCAGGGTGTAAATGGTGATGCCTTCATTCAACGTTTTGTGGAAGTCGCGAAGAATCTAGTTGTTGGTGAGTGGAATGCTGAACCACAACCATTTATGGGTGGTGTGATTTCTTCTCGTGCTGCTGAACAAATGTTAGTAGCACAAACTAAACTGATTGCTTTAGGCGCAAAACCATTATTAGAAATGACACGTCCACAAGCAGACAGTTCATTGTTGACCGCAGGTATTTTAGATTTAACACAGGTGGATGGTATTCCTGATGATGAATACTTCGGTCCATTGACGACGATTTATCGCTATAACACTTTTGATGAAGCATTAAGCATCGCCAATAACACTCGCTTTGGTTTGGCGGTTGGTTTGGTTTCACCTGATCGCGATTTATTTGATCGTGTGTTGATTGAAGCACGTGCGGGTATTGTGAATTGGAATAAACCATTGACTGGTGCTTCAAGTGCAGCACCGTTTGGTGGAGTAGGTGCTTCTGGTAATCACCGAGCGAGTGCCTTTTATGCAGCAGATTATAGTGCTTGGCCAATGGCATCATTGGAAAGTGATAACGTGACGCTTCCTGCAAAATTATCACCGGGCATTGTGCTCTAAGACGGATCGCATCGGGACACATGGAGAATAAAATGTCTGGTTATGAAATCAATTTTGATGGTTTAGTTGGTCCTACGCATCATTATGCGGGCTTATCATTTGGTAATGTGGCTTCAACTAAAAACCGTAATAACTCATCAAATCCTAAGCTTGCTGCAAAACAAGGCTTGAAGAAAATGAAAGCCCTTGCAGACTTAGGGCTTAAACAAGGCGTGTTTGCACCACAAGAGCGTCCGCATGTGCCAACATTGCGTCGTTTAGGCTTTACGGGTAGTGATATTGATGTAATTGCTCAAGCTATGCGTACGGCACCTGCGTTGCTATCATCATTGAGTTCAGCTTCATCAATGTGGACCGCGAACTCGTGTACGGTATCACCATCGGCTGACAGTGCTGACGGGCGGATGCATTTTACTGCTGCAAACCTAAATAATAAGTTTCATCGATCAATTGAGCATCATACAACGACTCGTATTCTTCAAGCGATGTTCAAGAATGATGTATATTTCGCACATCATGAAGCATTGCCAGAAGCTGCTTTATTTGGCGATGAAGGTGCAGCCAATCATAATCGTCTAGGCGGTGCTTATGATCAGGCTGGTGTGCAAGTTTTTGTTTACGGTCAACAACAACTTGGTGGTACGGTTGCACCACAAAAATTCCCTGCACGTCAAACACGTGAGGCGAGTGAAGCGATTGCGCGTTTACATCGGTTAGATGCAAATCGTACTGTATTTATTCAGCAAAATCCTGACGTGATTGATCAAGGCGTATTTCATAATGATGTGATCGCCGTGAGTAACCAACAGGTGTTGTTCCATCACCAACATGCATTTTTAAATCAAGCTGCAGCCTTAGATGAAATTCGTCACAAGATGGCCGAAATTGAACAAGAGTTTGTTTCGATTGAAGTGCCTGAAAGTCGAGTGAAGGTTGAAGATGCTGTTTCAACTTATTTATTCAATAGTCAAATTTTAACCCGTGCTGATGGTGGCATGAGCATTGTTGTACCAGAAGAATCTCGTCAGAACTCAGCCGTTTGGAGTTACTTAAATGACATGATTCAAATGGGAACACCAATTGACGACATTAAAGTATTTGATCTGCGTGAAAGTATGCGGAATGGCGGCGGACCTGCATGTTTAAGACTTCGTGTTGCTGTAAACGAAGCTGAGCTAAATGCAGTCAATCCAAACTTGTTCATGAATGATGCTTTGTTCAAAACACTGAATCAGTGGGTGGATCAGCATTACCGTGATGAGTTAACGCAGGATGATTTGGATGATCCAAGTTTATTGATTGAGAGCCGTACTGCGCTAGATGAACTCACTAAGATTTTAAATTTAGGTTCGGTTTATCACTTCCAAAGATAAAACAGTAAAGAACGGCTTTTAAGGATGAAAGTACATGGTTGATCTACTCGCGTTGACTTTAGCGCAACAGGAACCCGAGCAAATGCAGGGTGAAACAGTTGAGTTTACATGGAAATGGCTAGGTGAAGGGTTACTGCAATGTACACCTAAAACAGTGTATAGAAAAACCATGGTGCTTTCTGCTGGAATTCATGGTAATGAAACAGCACCGATTGAATTATTGTCTCGCATCATTAATGACCTATTTGCTGAGCATTTAAAATTAGCGGTGCGTGTACTCTTTGTTTTAGGTAATCCTAAGGCAATTCGACAAGGTGTTCGTTATCTCGAAAATGATATGAACCGAATGTTTTGTGGTGCATATCAGCAGTTAGCACAAGATGATGAAACGCATCGAGCGGCACAATTAGAACAGTGTACTTCAGAGTTTTTTGAGCAAAGTCAGTTTGAAGCACAGCGCTATCATTATGATATGCACACTGCAATTCGTGCATCATTACTGCCTGTATTTGCATTATTTCCCTATCAAACACAGCCCTATGATGACTTCCTGATTCAAAGTTTGAATGCTGCGGATTTGGATGCTTTGGTGTATCACAATGCGGTTGGAAAAACCTTTACTCATTTTACTGCTGAACGATGTCAAGCGGCGAGTAGTACCTTGGAGTTAGGCAAAGCAAAGCCGTTTGGTCAAAATGATTTAGCTGAATTTGCGAGTACCGATCAGGTTTTACGTGCGGTACTTTCAGAGCAGGCTTTGCCATGTAGACAGAAGCCAAGTATTCGCCAATTTAAGGTGGTGGACTCCGTTCTAAAGCAGAGTGACGATTTCCAATTGCAATTAAGTGCTGATGCGCCTAATTTTTCGACCTTTCAGAAAGATGAGGTGATTGCAACTCAGCAAGTAGGCAATTATGTCGTCGATAATCAACAAGTTTGGATTTTGTTTCCAAATCCAAATGTGAAGATGGGCTTGAGAGCTGGACTGGTTTTAAAGGAAATTGGGTAGCATACACTACATCGACTTTTAAAAAATGGATGTGATACGGAATAGGCGTAAATGGAGTTTGAATATGGATGTTCAGTAGAAAACAAAAGATCGGAAAAAATATCCATTGGATATTCATTTTTATGAAGTGGAAAGCAAGGACAGGTTGTCATAAAAAGATAGTTGGAGTGATCGTGTATGATTAACAATATGGAAGTGGGTAAGCCGCTAAAACGTGCCATGACGAAACGTCATTTGGTGATGATTTCATTAGGTGGTGCAATTGGAACGGGCTTATTTTTAGGCTCAGGTGATGTGATTTCACAGGCAGGTCCCATTGGTGCGATTCTCTCTTACCTGCTTGGTGGTGTCATTGCCTACATGGTGATGCTGTGTTTAGGTGAGTTGGCAGTACACATGCCAGTTTCGGGTTCATTTGGTGAATATGCCAGAACCTATATTGGACCAGGCACGGGCTATATGATCACATGGTTGTATTGGTTGACGTGGACTGCAACATTAGGTACTGAATTCACAGCTGCAGCTTTACTCATGCAGGAGTGGTTTCCTTCCATATCCATGTGGACATGGACCTTATTATTTGCAGCACTGGTCTTTACGCTGAATGTGAGTTCCACTCGGTTATTTGCTGAGTCGGAATTTTGGCTATCTTTGGTTAAAGTTCTCACCATTATCTGTTTTATTGCATTGGGTCTGGCCGCTATTTTTGGCTTGATCTCCTATCATGGTCATGAGTCAGCACCGCTGTTTAGTAAATTGACCGAGCATGGTTGGTTCCCAAATGGTATTTACCCAATTTTTGCCACAATGCTGATCGTTAATTTTGCATTCTCTGGTACAGAACTGATTGGGGTTGCCGCAGGGGAAGCTGAAGAACCTGCGAAAACGGTACCGAAAGCAATTAATGCTGCGATTTGGCGGTTGTTGATTTTCTTTGTGGGTACGATCGTAGTGATTTGTGCACTTTTACCTTATGAAATGGCTGGACTTAACGCGAGTGGCGTAAGTAATAGTCCGTTTGTAACTGTATTTAATTACATCGGTATTCCATATGCGGAAGATATTATTCGTTTCGTGATTATTACTGCACTATTATCGGCTGCCAACTCTGGCTTATTTGCTGCTTCTCGAATGATGTGGTCATTGTCAACGCAGAATCAACTCCCTAAAGTTTTTGCTAAATTGACACGTTCAGGCACGCCAATTATCGCCATTATTGTCACCATGTTCGGTGCAATTCCTGGTTTATTATCTGAACAATTTGCGCCAGAAACCATTTTCAAAAATTTATTGGGTGTTGCTGCTTTTACCATGGTCGTGGTTTGGATCTCAATTTGCGTGAGCCAATTTAACTTCCGTAGACAATGGATCAAGTCTGGAAAAACGGTAAAAGATCTTAAATTTGCTGCGCCGTTGTTTCCGTTGACACCAATTTTAGGTGGGGCTTTCTGTGTCATTACTTGTATTAGTATGGTGGCAGATCCTTCAATGCAAGTTGGTTTTGTCTGCTGTGTTCTATTTATCATCGCCTGCTATGCAAGCTACTATATGTTTTATAAAAACAAAGCTTAACTGTATAAGCTAATCTTTCATAACAGACGAATCCTTACTCAAAATCTTTGAGTTGAGATTCCTCTTTTTTACTTTAGGAAATGACGATTTGGCTGTTTATAAAATGTAAAGAACTTCAAATAGAGATGACAAAAAAGAGCAAGTGCCGTAGTACTTGCTCTTTTCATTTGATTTAGGATATTCACTTATAGGTAAATATCGCTAGTCATGTTTTAGAAGAATCCAGCAGGTTTAGTTGAATAACTCACCAATAAATTCTTGGTTTGTTGATAGTGATCTAACATCATTCTGTGGTTTTCACGACCAACGCCTGATTTTTTATAACCACCAAATGCAGCATGGGCAGGATAGATGTGATAACAGTTTGTCCAAACACGTCCTGCTTCAACTGCTCGACCAGCGCGGTATGAAGTATGTGCAGAACGAGCCCAAACGCCAGCACCTAAACCATAGATAGTGTCATTTGCGATTTTGATGGCTTCATCAAAATCTTTGAACGTTGTTACAGATAGAACTGGTCCAAAAATTTCTTCTTGGAAGATCTGCATCGTGTTGTGTCCTTTGAAGACAGTTGGTTCGATATAGAAACCCTCACCCACTTCTTGTCTAGCACCACCACCCGTAAGAAGTTCAGCACCTTCTTCTCGACCCATGTTAATACAACGTAGGATTTTTTCCTGTTGTTCTTGCGAAGCTTGTGCACCAACCATTGTTTCAGTATCAAGTGGATGTCCAACTTTGATACGTTTCACACGCTCAATGGCTTTTTCTAAGAACTTATCCGCAATACTTTCTTGAACTAATGCGCGAGAGGGACAAGTACAAATCTCGCCTTGATTGAGTGCGAACATTGCAAAGCCTTCAAGTGCTTTATCAAGAAAATCATCTTCTTGATCCATAACATCTTCAAAGAAGATATTTGGAGATTTTCCACCAAGTTCTAAAGTGACTGGAATAATATTCTCAGTTGCATATTGCATGATCAACTGTCCAACTTGGGTTGAACCTGTAAATGCAATTTTGGCAATACGAGGATTAGTGGCAAGTGGACGGCCTACTTCGACACCATAGCCATTCACAACGTTTAATACACCAGCAGGTAGAATATCTTGGATTAATTCTAAAACAAGTAGAATGCTTACAGGTGTTTGTTCTGCTGGTTTTAATACGACACAGTTACCTGCTGCTAGTGCAGGAGCAAGTTTCCATGCAGCCATGAGAATTGGGAAGTTCCATGGAATAATTTGTCCAACGACACCTAAAGGTTCGTGGAAATGGTAAGCAATTGTATCTTCATCGATTTCTGAAATGCCGCCTTCCTGTGCACGGATACAACCAGCAAAATAGCGGAAGTGGTCAATTGCCAATGGAATATCGGCAGCAAGTGTTTCTCGAACAGGCTTACCATTATCCCAAGTTTCTGCAACGGCAAGATATTCTAGATTTTGTTCTAGTCTATCAGCGATTTTAAGTAAAATATTTGAACGTACTGTCGGAGAGCTTTTATTCCACTCAGCTTTGGCTTTGTGTGCTGCATCTAATGCGAGTTCGATATCTTCAGCTGACGAACGCGGTACTTTTGTAAATACTTTGCCATCGACAGGAGAGATATTATCGAAGTATTCTCCTTTAATAGGTGCTACCCATTGACCGCCAATAAAGTTCTCGTATTGAGCTTTGAATTGAACCTTTGAATCAGGTTGATTAGGATCGACATAACGCATATATATATTCCTTTGCTTATAATTGATCTGTTAAGCATCTACAGCTTTGGTATAAGGTACTTTTGTACGCTATTTGATTAGGATATAACTGGGAAGGTTGGAGAAAGGTTGGAAATCGTGGTCATTAGTAAGGGATACACAAATGTTTACAAAACGAGACCTATTACAACAACGAACATCAATTGATCAACTTAAGCGACACAATAGTTTGTCGCCGCAAAGTGCTGAAATGTTAGGACAAAGTATTGCTAGTTCTTGGCAACGCTCAGCATCTTGTGCGATTCCAAAAGAGCGCTTGGCTGCACCTTTATTGGCACAACATAACAAAGCAAAAACGACTTTAGATTTAGCATTAGAGGCTTGTTCAAATGATCTCAGTCATATTGCGGCACAATCATCTATGGTCATCGCCGTTGGAGATGTTGGGAGTACGATTATTTGGACCGCATCGAGCACGCAGATGCAAAGCGCCGCTGAAAAGGTACATTTTATTGCAGGCGGTCAATGGGCAGAAGAAGAGGTTGGGACGAATGCCTTAGCGCTGTCTTTAAAGACTCAACAATCTAGTTGCGTGTTTTCAAATGAGCATTATATGGAATCAGTGCATGACTGGGTTTGTTATGCAGCGCCAGTGATTGATCCCTACTCCAAACAAGTGTTAGGTGTTGTGGATTTATCCACAACTTGGAAAAATCACAATACGCTCGGTGTATTGGCTGCTGAGCGTTGTGCATCTATTATTCAAACCGCTCTGATTGAACAGCAACGTCAGCGTTTATATATCCGTGCTTTTACTTCACCGCAAGTGATTTTTAATAATAAATCTTTGGTTTTAACGCCGCGTCAAATTGAAATTTTGGCAATTTTAGCGCTCTGTCCGAATGGTTTAAATTTAGAAAATTTACATCAAGCGCTTTATGGTGAGCGTAAAGTCAGTGTTGGAACGTTAAAGGCTGAGATGTCACAGTTACGTGATATTTTGGGCGGAATGCTAGGCTCAAGACCTTATCGCTTACTTGCAAATGTAGAAGCTGATTTTTTATATGTGGAACAGGCACTTGATTCGGGTTATATCGCCTCAGCATTACAATTGTATAAGGGTATCTTCTTATCAAAAACAGAAAGTCCTTTCCTATGCGCATGGCGAGATTGTCTTGAATCACGTCTCAGCGATATGATTTTTAAAACCAAAGAAATTGATGTATTACTGAAACATGTAGCTCATTTTCCTGAAGCAATTGATGCCGTTGAAAGATTAATTGAATTGTTACCTTTAGATCATCCTGCTCATCAATCGCTGAGCAAATTCAGAGATATGTCATAACTATAGCGGATCTAAAAAATAAAATTTTGTTTTATTATTCAATAACAAAGGGTGATATCTTTTGGGATGTCATTTAGCTGGCATTAGAAAAATTTGTCTAAAGGCATGTCATCTAATCAAATTGAAAAACAATATGATTCGCTTAATTTAGTTCATAACCTTTAAACAATATAGCAGCGTTTGACCTTATCAAAGACACGGTTAATTTAGAAAAAATGATTCACAAGATCGCTGAAATTTAATTCGATTATGGATGTTGACAAGCTCAATGAAATAAAAAAGGGAATACCTTTTGAGGGGTATTCCTAAAATTAAGTAAGCTAACGGTCGGAGAGATTCAGCTTACTTCTCGGGAAAAGCGTGGATTACAATGCTGCTTTAAAAATCTCAACAACTTGGGCATGCGTTGCTTTGCGAGGGTTAGTCAGCATACAGGCATCTTTTTGAGCATTTTCAGCCATAATTGCAAGATCTTCAGTTTTCACACCAAGTTCAGTTAAACCTGATGGGATACCGATTGAAGATGATAATTCCCGAATGGCGTCAATGGCTGCAAAAGCCGCTTCAGTTTCTGTAAGCCCTTCAGTATTTACACCCATAAGTTCAGCAATTTTTGCATAACGGTCTTGGCAAGAAATTAGATTGAACTCACATACATGAGGGAGCAATACCGCATTACATACACCATGTGGGAGATTATAGAATCCGCCTAATTGATGAGCCATGGCATGGACATAACCTAGAGATGCATTGTTGAATGCCATACCTGCGAGGTATTGTGCATAGCTCATTGCATCACGTGCTTCAATATTTTCACCATTTGCAACCGCAGGGCGTAGCCATTGGCTAATCATGGTAATGGCTTTTTCTGCACAGGCATCGGTGATTGGGTTTGCTGCAGTCGATACATAAGCTTCAACTGCATGTGTAAGTGCATCCATTCCCGTTGCAGCGGTTAAACCTGCTGGCTTTGCAACCATGAGTTTAGGGTCATCGATTGCAATTAATGGAGTGCAGCGCCAGTCAACAATTGCCATTTTTACGTGGGTATCGGTATTGGTAATAATACAGAAACGAGTCATTTCTGATGCAGTACCCGCAGTCGTATTAATCGCAATAAGTGGGGTCATTGGTACTGTACTTTTATCAATACCTTCATAGTCACGGATATGACCACCGCCAGCCGTGACGAGTCCAATCCCTTTTGCACAATCGTGTGATGAGCCACCACCTAAAGAGACAATAAAATCACAGCTATTGTCGTTATAGGCTTGTACACCATGATGTACATTGATGTCAGTTGGATTTGGTTCTGCGCCTGGAAAAATGTGGCTGTCAACGCCTGCATCTTTTAAATATTGTGCAATGGTGTCTGCAACACCAAATTTAAATAAGCCTTGATCAGTTACGATCAGTGCTTTTTTTGCACCAAGATTCTGTGCTTTCGCACCGATTTCTTTTGCACAGCCTGGTCCAAAAAGAGATACACAAGGGATGTAAAAACCGTTAGTTTGATCTGCAATATTTTTAAAAGCCATGGAGCGATTCCTTCTTCCATATTCCATTGTTTGTTATTCAGTGATCTCATCACTGTAGGCTCAGTATGCAAGGCTTAAAAATTTTTCCTACCTACCAAAAACCTACCAAGAAATGTCTCAGACTGTTTAAATGAAATAATATGAATTTTTATCTCGGCGCAATCGATGCATATTAGAAAATTAAATTTCTGTATTTTTACTGAATATTTATGTTGTTAAATAATTGTTTTTTAATGTAATAAAGAGTAAATCTCACATTTTATTCACGGTTTTATCTCTATAAATTGTTTAGTCAATTTTGATAAAATCAAGAGGATAAAATGAAAGCTAAAACTTTATTTGGCATGGCAATATTGTCTGCTGCAATGACTGCTGCTGTAATACCAATCCAAGCAAATGCTGAAAAACCCTCTGCTGTCGATAAAATTGATGTGAATCAATATGCTGGAAAATGGTACGAGATCGCTCATTTGCCAATGTATTTTCAACGACACTGTCTTAGTGATACGACTGCTGTGTATACGCTTAATCCTGATAAAACCATCGGGGTCTTAAATAGCTGTAGAACTAAAACAGGGCAAATGGATAGTTCAGAAGGTGTGGCTTATCCTGCTAATAGTGGGAATAGTAAATTGAAAGTTAGTTTCTTACCTAAAGGTTTACGTTGGCTGCCATTTACGAAAGGCGATTATTGGGTTTTACGCGTAGATCCTGAATATAAAGTTGCATTGGTAGGTGGGCCATCGACGAAATATTTATGGCTTCTTTCTAAGACACCAACAATTGATGACGCTACTTATAATTCATACCTTGAAACAGCGAAACAACAAGGTTACGACTTATCTAAGCTCATCAAAACTCCTCATCGAACACCATAAGTTCTTAAAATTTAATCAGGTATCTCAGTTTGATACCTGATTTTTACTATTAATTTTAGCTTGTGATTTGCATTTTTTAGAGCAATATTGAACTTCATTCCAACATCTTTCCCATTTTTTACGCCAAGAAAATGTGAGGTGGCAATTTAGACAAACTTTCTCGGGTAAATGTATTTTTTTATGCATTTTTAGAGTTCTTCGATTTGATTTTGAAGGTGGGAGGCACGTTTTAAAATACGATTTTGTTCAGATAATTCTAATTTATCCCATTGCTTATACATCATTGTCATCCGCGGATTTGAACTAAAAAAGACTCGATTTCGATGTAGAAAGTCCCAATATAAACTGTTGAATGGGCAACTATCATGATCAGTTTTGGTTTTTACATTGTAATGGCAGTGCTGACAGTAATTGGACATTTTATGAATGTAATTACCTGATGCTGCATAAGGTTTACTTGCAACAAGACCAGCATCTGCAAATAAAACCATTCCATGAGTATTTGGAAGTTGTACCCATTCAAATGCATCAGCATACACGCTCAAATACCATTCATTGACTTGCTTGGGTGAGATGCCATTCAGTAATGTGAAATTACCAATCACCATCAAGCGTTGAATATGGTGAGCATAAGCATTTTCCAAAGAGTTTCTTAAACATTCATGCATACATTGCATTTTTGTTTCAGCAGTCCAAAAATAGCTAGGCAAGTCTCTTTCAGCATTTAATTTATTGAGATCACGATAATTTGGCATATACAGCCAATAAATGCCGCGAATAAATTCACGCCAACCTAGTATTTGTCGAATAAAACCCTCAGCAGCGTTCAACGGAATTTGGTTATTGTAATAAGCTGATTCAGCAGCATCACAAACTTCTTTGGGTGACAGCAATCCACAGTTTAGGTAGGGAGAAAGGAGGCTATGGAACATATAATCTTGTTGGTTGACCATAGCATCTTGATATTGACCAAAATGGACTAATTGATGTCGGATAAAATAATCAAGGGCTTGAAGAGCCTGTTGACGTGTAGTTGCCCAGTTGAAATGATCAATTTGACCAATATGATCTTGAAACTCTGCTTTAACTAAAGCGATCACATCTAAATCAATTTGGTCATGAGTAAAATCTAAAGTAGGAGGGATAGCGGGGGTTCCATTCCACTTTTGACGATTATCACTATCAAAATTCCATTTTCCTCCAATTGGTTTATCCGCCTGCATCAAATAGCCTGTTTGCTGTCTTAACTTTCGGTAGAAAAACTCCATCCGTAGGACTTTGGCAGTTGAACTCCATTGTTTAAAAGCTTGAATCGAAGAGAAAAAACGATCGTCTATAAGGATTTGTATGGGAATGTTAAGTTCTTTTTCCCAACTATTTTCCATTTGATATTGTAAGCGGTATTCTCCACATGCGGTTATGACTAAACCTTTTGCCTCTTGTTTATCTAATTGAGACTTAAGAAATTGAAGAAAATTGTTTGTTGTTTTTGAACGGTCAAAAACTTGATAACGAACAGTCCATCCTTGTTGTTTAAGATGTTTGGCAAAATGTCGCATTGCACTAAAAATGAGTGCAATTTTCTGAGGATGATGTTTTACGTAAGTGGTTTCTTCAACCAGTTCTGCCATTAAAATCACATCTTCATGTTTATCAAGTCGTTTTAATGTGGCGATTTCTTCCGAGAGTTGATCACCTAAAATTAAACCGTAGCGCATAAGCTTTCACGCTTAAAAATTTGAATATAGTTTTTCGGTTGTAAAGTTCTTGTGAATACTGCAATTCTTTTTAATCGTATTGGATTGAGAGCTTTTAAATTAAGTAGCATGGGCACTCAAATAAATGGCTAAAACTTGAATATAGACTATGAAATATTTTCAGTGAAAGAAACAGGTGACATCAAACGTGCATCTAATTTTTGACCGTAACAATTACAGCTCAGCGTTGGTTGAATGACATTGCCACAGCTTTTGTGTGAGTTACATTAATCATCCAATTTTTTGGCATAGCCATTGCTTTATGCTGGTTGAAAAATATCTATGCTCAGGCTCTTGGAAGAGATACAAAGTATTTTTCGTTTGTTTCCTTCTTGAAACATATTTCACGATATTTTTTGTATTTTTGGAGTGAAATCTTTTGCTTATCGCTATATTTCTGAGAATATATTTTTAAGTATGAAGTATATTTTATCGTTCTGATTTCAATAAAATCAGAATCTTTAAAATGCGACCTTTGCAAAAGCGGAAAAGGTTTCATAATTTGGATTGCACTAAATTGAGCTGTTTTTAATTTTTGCACCAAACTGGGATGAACTCACATTAGGTGAAATTGAATTTCATCATGCTGTGAGATTTTATTTTGACTCATAGCATCATTAAAAATAGCAAAGCCCTAATCTCTGTTATTTTGAGCATATTTTTATCTTTCAATATGTTTTTAAAAATATAGCGATTTCTGAGGGAAGAGAGGTATGTCGATCAACATGAAAGCGATCCGTGTTTTATGTACTATCTTTGGTTGTAGCGTATTTTCTAGTAGCAATGTTTTTGCAAATGAGTCTGTAACTGTCTATGCCGCAGCAAGTTTGACCAATGCGGTGAATGAATTAGATGCAATCTACGAACAAAAAAATAAAGTTGAAGTAAAGACTTCTTATGCGGGTTCTTCAACGCTAGCTAAGCAGATTGAAGCAGGTGCGCCAGCTGATGTATTTATTTCGGCCGATGTGCAATGGATGGATTATTTACAGAATAAGCAGCTTGTTTCAGCAAGTGATCGCGTGAATTTATTGGGTAATCGTTTGGTAGTGATTGCTCTCAAAGCTCGTCCAATCAAATTAAAAATAGATAAAAGTTTTGATTTCACTAGGGTTGCTCAAGGTAAATGGTGTACAGGTGATACCAAGAGTGTACCTGTTGGGAAATATGCAAAGCAGGCTTTGATCTCGATCGGCTGGTGGGATAAGGTTTCAACTCGCCTAGTGGAGACAGAGGATGTACGTGCTGCCTTAAACTTTGTGGCACGTGGTGAATGTCAGTTAGGAATTGTTTACGCTACTGATGCAGCGATCAGCAAAAATGTCGTCATCATTGGAACATTTCCAGAAAATACCCATCAACCTATTATTTATCCAATAGGTTTAGTAAAGAAGAATACAGAGTCAATGAAATTCTATAAGTTTTTACAAAGCAGTCAGGCAACAAAAGTATTTAAAAAATATGGTTTTAGCGTACTTAAGTAATTAAATGATGATTCTGACTCCTGAAGAACTTGAGGTGTTGCTACTGTCATCTAAAGTGGCAGCAACATGTCTGATTGTGAGTTTAATTCCAGCAATTTTGATTGCTTGGATTTTAGCTAGGAAAGAGTTCTGGGGTAAATCACTATTTGAAACACTGGTTTTCTTACCTTTAGTGTTACCACCAGTTGTACCTGGTTATTTGTTACTTCAAATTTTTGGCAATCGAGGCATCATAGGACAATATCTAGCACCACTAGGATTGGAGTTTGCGTTTAATTGGAAAGGGGCGGTATTGGCATCTGCGGTAATGGGCTTTCCTTTACTCGTACAATCAATTCGATTGGCGTTTGAACTGGTGGATCAGCGTTTAGAAATGGCTGCAAAAACTTTAGGGGCTTCTGCATTCGGCACGTTTATGCAGGTAACTTTGCCACTTGCAAGTAGCGGAATTTTGGTGGGAAGTATTTTATGTTTTTGCCGAAGTTTAGGTGAGTTTGGCGCAACGATTACCTTCGTGGGGAATATTGCCAGTGAAACTCGTACTTTGCCTTTAGCCATGTATAGTTTGATGCAGCAACCTGATACTGAAGCAGCAGTTTGGCGTTTAATAATCTTATCCTTATCCGTAGCTTTCTTTGCACTATGGTTTGCGCAATGGTTCAATCGTTATCAGAAAAATAAACGTGGTCGTTAAGCATGATTGATTGTCATATCCAACTTACCCAAGGACAATTTTCTCTAGATCAACGCTTTCAATCCGATCAGTCTGTGATTGGTTTATTTGGAGCTTCAGGTTCAGGAAAAACCACGATTTTGCATAGTATTGCTGGGTTGATTAAACCTCAATCAGGTTGGATTAAAATACAGAATCAAACATGGTTTGATCGGGCACAGAACATTAACCTGAGTACACAACAGCGTCGGATTGGTTTGGTATTTCAGGATGCACAGTTATTTCCTCATAAAAATGTAATGCAGAATCTACTGTTTGGCTTCAAACATATTCGCCCCGAGCAGCGACAGTTTGAACTCGACTATATTGTTGAATTGCTTAAATTGGAGCATTTAACTGAAAGGATGCCGATTAAGCTCTCAGGAGGGGAAAAACAACGTGTTGCTCTTGGTCGTGCCTTACTGTACTCACCACAATTATTATTATTAGATGAGCCACTTTCTGCATTGGATGCAGCACATAAAGCAGAGATCATTCCTTTTTTTCAAAGCGTCAAACAGGAATTAGGCATTCCAATGTTATATGTCAGTCATGATAAATCTGAGATTGAGCAGCTCACCCATGAAATCTGGTATTTGTAAATAGCGCTGTAATAAAGCCAGAAATTTCTGTACTTCCTCATCATTGACATGATCAACATCTTTTAATAGTGGAAATTTATCATATTCAATAGATTGGGCTGACTAGAGTTGATTTGTGCATCAACGCTAGTGCAAATTTTTATACAAATAGGTATAGAACTAAACCAAAAAGTGCAGAAGCGAAAATCACATAAAGCACATTGATTTGGAATTTAAACAGCGCAATCATCGCAGCGATTGTGACGATTGCCGCTTCATAATTAAAAGCGTGATCGAAACCCTGTGGCCACAACACATGATAACTAAAGAAGAGTGCCAGATTGAGAATAACCCCCACGACAGCAGCGGTAATTGCCGTAAGTGGTGCAGTAAATTTAAGTTCATTATGAGTGGATTCAATAATCGGAGCACCTGCGAGAATGAATACAAAGGAAAATAAAAAAGTAAACCATGTAACAATGACAGCACCAAATGCACCCGCCAAGAATAAATGATCTGCACCTAACAAGGCATGATTAAAGCCCCCTACAAATCCAACGAATGCAACCACCATAATCAGTGGGCCTGGAGTACTTTCACCCAATGCCAGTCCATCAATCATTTGGGTTGGACTGAGCCATGAATAATGATTCACCGCACCTTGATACACATAAGGTAATACGGCATAAGCTCCACCAAATGTCAGTAATGCAGCCTTGGTAAAGAACCATGCCATTTGGGTATAAGCATGTTGCCATCCTAAGCTTAAGGTTAAACTGATCATTGGGATACACCATAACAATGCTGCGATAACGAGGATTTTAGTCAGTTGAGTCCAACGGAAAATAGCATGTGCAGGAGGAGGCGTATCATCGTCAATGAGGGCTGAGCCATAATGTTTTTGCTTGCCTTGATGGGTGCTTTGAGTTGCAAATAAGTGTGGTTGCTTTTTACTCAGTAAATAGCCCAGTATTGCGGCACTCAATACAATCAATGGAAAGGGAATATTGAAGAAAAAGATCGCGATAAAAGCAGCAGCGGCAATCAAATATAAGAAATTGTTTTTGAGTGAGCGACTGCCAATTCGATAGGTTGCATGAAACACAATCGCCGTGACTGCAGGTTTGATGCCATAAAATAATCCAGCAATAATTGGCACATCACCAAACTGTACATAAATCCATGACAAGGCAATTAGAATAAATAAAGAAGGCAGCACAAATAGAATGCCTGCAACTAAGCCACCTGCGGTTCGATGCATCAACCAACCAATATAAATGGCGAGTTGTTGTGCTTCAGGGCCAGGTAAAAGCATGCAATAGTTGAGTGCATGTAAGAATCTTTTTTCAGAAATCCAACGTTTCTGTTCGACCAGTTCTTGGTGCATCACTGCAATTTGACCTGCTGGTCCCCCAAAACTAATGAAGCCTAATTTCAACCAAAATAAAAAGGCTTGCCAAAAAGGAATAGAGTCCAGAGCTTTTATTGGATCAGATTGCTGCATAATTATTCTCAGATAGAGCGTTTATTTTCTGAATATCGCGAGTTGTATTGCACACCATAAGAAGTTGTCGATTCTAAATGAATCCAATTCATTTCTTTATATATTTAATAGCTTTAATAATTAAAATTAATGACTTTTAATAAATTTTTCTGATTGCAGAATAATAAAAACAAAGTGTTTATATCGATAAAAAATATAAATATAGGACTTACGCATTGACAGATTCAAAAAAGTATTAAAATGCTTTATAAAGTATCTGTGATCAGACGAATTAAACATGCTTCTACGGCAACTTGTACTCTACCCATTTATATGGGCTTTCTCATGACAGAACCGAACTCTATTAGCTGCACACAACTTGCCGAGACTTATAACATCTCGCATGATAGTGTAAATCGCTTTCTAGAGCGTGAAGACTACACACCTCACGACCTATATCAATAAGCAATTCAACATATTGATAATAATAAACTTATTGTTAGTATTGATGATACTTTTTTAGATAAACCGTATAGTCAGCATACATGCCGCCGAGCGCGGTAGTGAATATTTGCGAGAATTTAAAATTACAAGAAAAGGCATTTCCGGTTCTCTTTTATCTGCGCTTGGAAATTTCTAGACCGTTTGATTCTTAGGCATCAAGTAAAATGATCTCTTGTTTATAAACCGAAGGCGCTTGCCCTGTCCAGCGTTTAAAGGCACGTCGGAATTCACGTAATTCGCTAAAACCCAGTTGCAGGCTAATCTCACTCATGGATAGGTTCTTTTCCAGTAATTGTTTGGCTTTACGCTCCAAGACATTTTGTCGGATTTGTTGAAAACTCAAGCCTTCTAATAATAATTGCCGTCTTAAATGGCGTTCGCTGATGCGTAAATGTTCCGCAGCTTGCTGCATTTCAAAACGTTCAGGTAAATGCTGTTCAATCAAGTGGTCAAGTAAATGTACATAGCCGACCTGATTGAGCCTGTCGATTTCTTTTAAGGCTTGTTCACAGATTTGGATAGCAGTTGCATAATTGGCAGGGCTGTAATTTTTTAAGCTGCGCTGCAACAGGCTAGTGCTAAAACGCATGATATTCCTGTCACGGTTAAATTGAATTGGGCAGCCAAAGATATCATTATATTGCTGTTGATATTCGCTTGCTAAATAGCTGAGCTCAAGGCTCATCACATCATCATGATCACCTAGCATTGCATTTAAACAAGTGATGATGCTGCTAAATAATTCATCATAGAAAAAGGCTTTGAGGTCTAAACAT
This sequence comes from Acinetobacter sp. 5862, assembly GCF_024494585.1. Lineage (NCBI taxonomy): Bacteria > Pseudomonadati > Pseudomonadota > Gammaproteobacteria > Moraxellales > Moraxellaceae > Acinetobacter > Acinetobacter sp. 5862. The sequence goes on along the minus strand of NZ_JANHGP010000055.1, from coordinate 7,180 downwards.
GGATGAGATTCAGTCACTTCCAATTCACAAACATCACCCTGAATTTTAAAGTCGATATTGAGTACACTGCCCGAAATACGATGGTAGCGCAGTGCAATATCTAGAGCATCTGCAACGGTTTTACAGGATTGCATGGCAAAGCCCAAAATCCCCATCGAAATCAGACCTTCGCTACTGCCAAGCTTTAAACCTAGGTTAGGTTGTTGATAGGTGGTCATGGCTTGCCCAACCACATCACAGAGTTGGCTAAAACGGACCACAGCTTGGGTTTGCTGTATTTGTGCAATGTCTAAACCTGAATTCTGAAACCATGCAGCATAATCCCACTGTTGCTGCTCTGCATAATGGATCAGGCTCGCCAGAATGGTGGGTGGAATAAATTGCTGTTGATCATTTTTATCGCTGCTACGTATAAGCATAAGTCCGTTTTGCCCCCCAAAGAAAAGTCTCTTTAACCCTGTTGCGTATCGCATAATTTTGATTAACTTTCAACATGCTTTAACACAGTTAGAAAAAGAATCGAAAGGAAGTCGTGATGTATCAGGTGGGTTGGGATAAACAACAAATCAAAATTACACCGAAAGGCTATGCCATGTTTGGTTATGGACAATGGTCACATCGGGCCTATGAACAGCGCACAGCTTTATTTGCACGTAGCTTTAGTATTGTTGATCAGCAGCATCGGCTCATCATTTGCTGTCTGGATTTAGGCTGTATTACCCATGCCATGCGTAGCCAAACAGTTGAGCGACTCACACAAATCCTTGATTCACAATTTGATGAAAATCAATTAGTCCTCATGGCAACCCATACTCACTCAGGACCTGGTGGTTGTGGCTATGAAGCTTTATACAATATGCCAACCCCTGGTTTTGTGCCTGAACATTTAACTGCCATTGTTGAGGCGATTGTACTGAGTATTCAAAATGCGATTGCATCTGAACAAGACACCGAGATTTTTTTAGGGACGCAGGATTTTCCAGAACAGACACCTGTCGCATGGAATCGTTCAATCAAAGCCTATAATCGGAATCCAGAAGTTCAGCCACGTACCGAAGCTGAAACGCATTTAGCCTTGAACAGAGAAATGCAGTTGATCGGTTTCTATCGTGAGCAACAACTACAGTCGTTTATTTCATTATTTGGTGTCCATGCAACCTGTTTGGGAAATTCTTTAAACGCCTATGATGGCGATAATAAAGGCTATGCAGCCGTATTCTCTGAGCAGGCTTTAATTGAGCAAGGGATTCAAAATCCAGTCACGATTTTTGCTCAAGCAACTGCAGGGGACGTATCACCGCATTTTCATGGCAAAGATCAGCTGAAGATTCGCAATAAGATTAAAGGCGAGCAGGAATATCAATACGCACAACAAAATGGTCGTTATCAAAGTGAGCTGGCTTTGACGGCTTTACAGTCCAATATTCCTAAAAATTTACATAAAGTTGAAGGCAAGATCGATGCTGTTTTGTCCTATGTTGATCTGAGTAATATTGAGATTCCCGATGAGTTTGCAGCTGGGCAAAAGCATGCAAAAACCAGTCAGCCTTGTCATGGCACCGCATTTTTTGCAGGAACACCTGTCGATGGTTTAGGTGCGCCAAAAGTTTTAATTAAAGGGATGCAGTTTTTAGCCGATCAATTTCGCAAACAGAAAACCAAGCATTCAAAAGCAGCTGATTTTGCAGACTATCAGCAACTCTATGCCTCTCAAGGACCAAAACAGATCTTACTGGAAGCAGGTACTAAAAAGATTTTAGGTCAGCCGATTGGTTTTCCACCGAGTATTCTTGATCCTCTCATTGCAGAGATGAACCGACAGGTCAAGGCAGGCGCGATTCAGCATAGTCCTTTAGTCCCGAGCGTGGTTCCCTTACAGATTGTGAGATTAGGTCAATTGGCTTTGATTTGCTGTCCAGGCGAATTTACCACCATCGCAGGGCATCGTGTGGTTGATACGGTTAAACAGATGCTTGCCGTACAGGCTTCGATTGAAAGCGTTTGGTTGGCATCGTATTGCAATGATTATATGGGTTATGTCACGACCTATGAAGAATACCAACAACAAGCTTATGAGGGTGGGCATACCTTATTTGGTCAATGGACATTGGCAGCTTGTCAGAGCAAATTCAAAGATTTGGCAAAACAATTGTTGTTAGAAAAAAATAAACGTCATTACGATGAAATGACACGACCACAGCCGATTCCAGAAAACGAACTCGCAAAACGCAGCAATCATGGCAATTTAAAAACTGCCGTTAGCCAAGGAGAGGCAGTATGAGTGATTTAACACAAGGCATTTGGACAAACTGGTCAGGCTTTCAAAAAGCCAAGCCACAACAGATTTTACAACCAGTCAATATTCAAGAATTACAGTCGATTGTTTATGAACAGCAAAAAATAAGAGTCGTGGGTGCAGGGCATTCCTTTACGCCGTTGGTGTGTACCGATGCGACCTTAGTATCTTTAGATCGAATTTCAGGTGTTGCATCTTTCGATGTAGAACACTGTCAGAGCAATATTTATGCGGGTACACGTTTATACGATTTAGATCAGCATTTACAGCAGCAATCCATCAATCAGGCTTTGATGAATCAAGGAGATATTGATCAGCAAAGTCTGGCGGGTGCAGTTTCTACAGGCACACATGGCACAGGTGCAGATTTACATTGTATTTCAGCCTATGTTGAAGCTTTTGAGTTATTGACGGCATCTGGTGAAATCCTAAAATGCAGTCGCACAGAGAACTCTGAAATCTTTGCCGCAGGGCGGGTTTCTTTGGGTAGCTTGGGAATCTTAACCAAGATCACTATGCAGAACCGACCTCGCTATAAGCTGAAAGAGCATATTCAACTTTGTCTAGTCGAGGACATGATGCAAAACATTCACCAATGGAAGCATCAGCATCGACATATTGAATGCTTTATCTTTTGCTATGAAAAACAGTTGATGTTGAAAACGCTGGATGAAACCGATGAGGAGATTTTGCCACGTAAGGAAAATTTCCCATCGGATGATACCTTACTGACATTATGCTCTGAGTTGACCAAAAACTTTCCGTCACTAAATCCTTATTTACAGAAACTATTAGGCATCTTTGTCAAACCAACCACCTATGTCGATTGGTCGAGCAAGATATTTCCAACACCGCGTAATACCAAGTTCAATGAAATGGAGTATCAGATTCCCGTTGATCGTGGAATTGAGTGTTTGGATGAAGTATTACATGCTTTAAGAACGTATAAAGTCGCCACCTTTTTTCCGCTCGAATTTCGCTTTGTGAAAGGTGATGATATTTGGCTCAGTCCTTTTTATCAGCAGGACTCGATTTCGATATCAGTACATCAATATCATAAGCAAGATCCGAAGTTGATTTTTGATGTGGTTGAGCCGATTTTGCAGAAATATCGAGGGCGTCCGCATTGGGGTAAAATGCATCATATGACCAGCACACAGCTTCGGGCTGTATATCCAAAGTGGGATGATTTTATGGCTTTGCGTCAGCAGCTTGATCCAGAAGCTAAGTTTTTAAATCCCTATCTGGAAAAGCTGTTTTTAGGGAAAAACTAACACAATAAGGACATGTGCATGTTGGAGCATTATTTTAAACAACTCAATCTTGACCTAAAAAAACAGGGGATTGCGACCCCGCAACTTATTGTAGATGCGGCTGCGTTAAAACAAAATATCCAACATGTACAACTGCGTTTGTCACATGCACCACATTTAAAAGCACGCTTGGTAGTGAAATCATTAGCAAGCCTAGAATTACTTAAGTTGCTATCTGAACAACTGAATACGCAATGCTTTATGGTATTTCATCACCCGCATATTGTTTCGATCTTAGAAAATTTTGCCGAAGCCAATATTTTGTTGGGTAAACCAATGCCCGCTCAAGCAGTCCATCAATTTTTTGATCAGCATGCGGAGTGGTCAAATGCCAACATTCAGTGGCTGATTGATACCAAACAACGCTTACAACAGTATCTTGAGATTGCTCAGCTCTATGCTCTATCTTTGCATGTGAATATTGAGATTGATGTTGGTTTGCATCGTGGTGGCGTGCAATCGGAAGCACAAATGGTCGAAATATTAAAGTTGATTCAACAGTATCCGCAGTATTTAAAGCTTTCTGGTTTGATGGGCTATGATGCACATGTCACTAAAATTCCAGCCATCATTAAAAAACCTGAATTGGCTTATCAAAGCTCACAGCAGACCTATGCCGATTACCAAAAGCTAATTAAACAGCAGTTTCCATCGCTGTGGAGTGATGCGCTGTGTTTTAATGGCGGTGGTAGTCCAACCTTTAGCTTTCATACCACTGAAAGTGTCTGCAATGATTTGTCTTTTGGTTCAATGCTCTTAAAACCAAGTGATTTTGACAGTGATTTTTTAAAGGCTTTACAGCCTGCTTTATGGATTGCATCGCCAGTCTTAAAAGTTTTACCTTTTACCCAGCTGCCATCAATGTCTTTACTCGATAAATTGCCACATAAGTATAAGGCACTGTTTATTTATGGCGGCTATTGGCTGGCGAATTATGTCTATCCAAAACAAGCGCATCCACATGCATTCTATGGGCGAAGTAGTAATCAGGAGTTGGTCAATGTACCCAATGATTGTGATATTCAGGTCGATGATTTTGTGTTTTTAAGACCGACACAGAGTGAAGCGATTATTCCTCAGTTTTCTAAGTTGAAGCTTTATTGCGCACATGCTTTTGAGACATGGCAAAGCTTTCGGGAATAAAAAAGCCTTGTGCGATCACACAAGGCTTTGCATTTTGTCTCAGTTTATTGTTTGACAATCAGCACAGGAATATGTGATTCCGTTAAAACAGCACGCGCTACACTACCCAGTAATAAGCGTTTTACGCCTGTACGACCATGTGAACCCATAATAATAAGGTCTGCGCCAATTTCATCAGCTATAAAAATAATGCCTTCACTCGCTGCACCATGCTGAATTTTGGTTTGAACCTCAATTCCATCGCGAATGAAAGATTGAGCAATATCTTGTAGTTGGGTTTTAGCATGCGCTTCAGCCTGCATAAAATGATCGGTAATTGCTGGCACAACCTGATAAAAATCCACGCCAACAAAAGGGTCAACTGCAACCACACTCAGAATGGTCACTTTTGCCCCTGATAATTTAGCTAAGGAAAGGGCGTGTTCAACCGCTGCATAGGAGATAGGAGAATCATCCACAGCGACTAAAATATTTTGGTAAGACATATTTACTCCTTATAGTTTATCGTTGTAAAAGATAAAAGTATAAGCAGTTGATAACACATTGAACCTATTCTAGCAAATGGGACGATCATCTAAAACCTATGATAACGCTGAATATAATCTAGAAATATAGGAAATCCCTCAGCAAAATATGGGTCTAAGAGAATCTCTGTATTTTTGTAATTTTTCTTCATATTTATCGGCATAGGAACATCCGTGTTACTCAGTTTAGAAGCATTCAAACAACAAAAATTTGATCAAGTCGCAGCAAAAATTATGGCTGATCCAGAGCGTTATCTCGCATTTGACTCAGTTTCAGATTTTTATAAAGCTGAATGGCTAGATGAGTTTCCACAAGGGGCGACATGGTCTGCTACAGGATTAGATGATGGCGCTGAGCAGTTTTATGCAGTCATCGAATATGGCAATCACTATCTCTATATCAGCCGAACGGAGCGAGTAACGGTAAAATTAGGTATAAGACATCATTACAATAAAAATTATTAATCCGGGCAGTCATTAATTTTTACATGTTCAGATTTTGTGATTGAAATGAGAATGATATAATTTGCTGCGATGATGAAACCTTAATTAAAACTAAACGGAAATTTAAAAAATGGCACATCAATTTACGGTAAATGAAACAATTCATGGCGTTTCAATTGAAGATTTTTCAAGATTAGTTGCTATGACTTCATTGCATGAAGCAGTATGTAAGCGTATTCCAGGTGAGAACTTAGAAATTATTGAATCTGCTGTAAAAGGTGATATTTATACCTTACGTCGTGAATATAATCTTGATGTGAATATCCCGGATGTGGCTAAAAAATTATTAAAAAATGCATTCCGTTTAAAACGTTCTGATATTACTGATTTAAAAAATTTAACCTCAACTGTAGAGCTAGGCGCAAACTTACCTTTAGAAGCAAAAGCTGAACGTAAGGTAACAGGTAACAGTAACCAAGTAGACATTACTCTGACCTGGACGGTAAAGGTGAAAGTACCTTTGATCGGTGGAATGCTTGAAAAGCATGCAGAGGGCGAGATTCGCAAGTTTAGCCAGCTTGAGATTGAAATTGTTGAGGATGAATTAAAGAAAAACCTTTAATTTAGATGCGATAAAAGAACTCTCCGTAAGGGGAGTTTTTTTATTTTAGAAGCGTAGAAAATAGGGCAATATTGAGATAACCACACCGATGACACTTAATAAAGTCGTACTTTCGATAAAATAAGGATAAATCATCAGAACTAAACCGCAAACTAAAGGCACAGTCATTTTTTGCTTTTTGCCATACATAAAATAGCCTAAGCCAATTGAGCTAAAGATCACACCAAGAAAAAGCTGGGTTGCGTTCATTGTGATTTGCCATACGTTATTTTTATCGTGCATATACTATGACAAGATTCTCAAATGAAAATTATAGAAGCGTGAATAAATATCGAATACGATGTGTGTGAGTATTGATCAAAAATAATTAGGTCGTGGGATGAATGTAATTTTACCTGTAGCGCAACGAGGTGAAGAGATTTTAAAAATTAAAGCGACTGCGGTTGCTGAGGGGGAGTTTAATAGCGAGTGGCTATTGCAACTGGCTTCTGCGATGCATGCCACTATGCTTGAACGTAATGGTGTAGGGATAGCAGCACCACAAGTGTATATCTCTAAGCGAGTGATCATCGTTGCTTCTCGTGCCAATCCTCGGTATCCAGATGCTCCTGAAATGGATCCAGCGGTGATGGTGAACCCTGAGATTTTGGAGTTTTCTCAAGCGACTTGTTTGGGGGAAGAGGGATGCCTGAGTGTACCGAATGAACGTGGGCAGGTTGAACGTGCTGAGGCAATTAAATTGCGTTATTACACTTTACAAGTAGGACTTACGCACTATTATTTATAGATTCTCTGTGGTAGGAGATGATTTTTATCGAGAATAAAGTCATCAATGAAG
>NZ_JANHGP010000060.1:0-27139 GCF_024494585.1 Acinetobacter sp. 5862 | reverse complement strand
TGACAATTTTATATACTCCATAAACCCTTTAAATTAATTAGGTGGTTTATGTCGCACTTCAAGTTTTACTCTGCCAACGTTCAGTAAGATCTAAGGCTCTCAATTTGTTTTTTGGATTGAGTTCTAAATGGGTGTAATACGCATCGCCACAGAATAAAATCCAGCCTTCAGCTTTTTTAATTGCAATACCACAATGTCCAGCAGTATGACCAATCAATGGAATCATTAATATTTCATCTTGGAAAAAAGGAAGACCTTGAACCCTTTTTAAATTAAACCAAGCTTCACCATTTGTATGTTCAGCAAAATTCCAATGACGATGTTGTTTAAATTGTTCAGTTTTATAACGAAGTTTACCTTTGGCTGTTAATGTCTGTGTTGCATTAAACTCAGAAGCTAAAATATGCACGGTTGCATTAGGAAAATCTGAGATACCACCTGCATGATCAAAATCAAGATGTGTGACAAAGATATGTTGCACATCTTCAGGGCGTAAACCTAATTTTTGAATTTGTTCGATGGCACTTAATTTGAGATTGGGCACAATCGAACCAAATTGAGTCAGTAATGAACCTAGGCGTTGTTCAGTATGCAAATAGTCCTGTGTACCTAAGCCTGTATCAATTAAAACTAGACCTCGATCAGTTTCAATAAGTAGGCAATGACAAACTAGATGTGCTTTCCAGCCTTTCTGTCCAAATAGGGGAGCACAAACAGGGCAGAAGCTTCCGCAATGGAGATGATGGATGTTATAAATCATCGTGATTGTTATTCTATTTTGAAGAGAATTATTTTTATAACGTATCGACTAAAAAATACCAACAAGTTTTTATTTTGCGATTTAAAAAGCCTATCGGGTCGATAGGCAATAGAGTTTGTTATTCAGATTCAATATTTTTACTGTTCGACTTGCGTTCGTAACGAGCGTTGCTCGTTTGATCCTCACTCAGGTTGTGGTGTTAAACGTAGGTAAGGTTTCACTGCGGTATAGCCTTGAGGAAAACGTTGTTTAATTTCTTCTTCATCTTTCAACGACGGTACAATGACGACATCTCCGCCATGTTGCCAATTTGCAGGTGTTGCGACTTTATGTTTATCTGTTAGCTGTAATGAATCAACCACTCGCAATACTTCATTAAAGTTACGACCTGTTGAGGCTGGATAAGTAATAATCAAGCGGACTTTTTTATTCGGATCAATAATGACCAATGAGCGAACAGTTAAGGTCTCACTCGCATTTGGGTGGATAAAACCATATAGTTCTGAAACTTTACGATCTTTATCTGCAATAATTGGAAAGTTGACCGTAGTATTCTGTGTTTCATTAATATCTTGAATCCAGCTTTTATGCGATTCAACATCGTCGACTGAAAGTGCAATTGCTTTGACGCCACGCTTTGTAAATTCATCTTTCAGTTTGGCGGTAAAGCCAAGCTCAGTGGTACAAACTGGGGTGAAATCCGCTGGATGTGAGAATAAAATGCCCCAGCTGTCACCTAAAAATTGATAAAAATCAATATGACCGTCGCTAGAGTCTTGTTGGAAATTCGGGGCGATATCACCTAAACGTAATGTCATTTAATTAGTCCTCAATACATTATTGATGTTTTATGTGTGTATTTAATATGCAGGAATAGCTTTATAAATAAAATTATTGTTTTTTCATTTTGTTATGAGAATTTAAGATAATTGAATGTGGTGAAGCTAAAAAATTGATCATAAATTCACACGCAAAGCGATGTAAGTTAAATCCAAATTTGCTACATTAACGCTCTTTAGTTGTGTAATGTCAGAATCGCCTCGCAGTTTTTTTACCTGTTTGGATGCAAAGCCCTTGTAGTTCTTATTTCTGACTCCATAATAACAGCTAAGAAAAAATTACTTATTTAAACAAACAGGATTAGAGAGTTTATTCATGTTGGCAAGTCTGATCGGAGGTATCTTCGGTACAAAAAATGAGCGTGAGCTCAAACGCATGCGTAAAATTGTTGAACAAATTAATGCGCTTGAACCGACGATATCTGCTCTTAGCGATGCAGACCTCTCTGCAAAAACTCCAGAATTCAGACAGCGTTTTAGCAACGGTGAAAGTTTAGATAAATTGATGCCTGAAGCCTTTGCAGTCTGCCGTGAAGCAGCAAAACGGGTTATGGGTATGCGTCACTATGATGTGCAGTTGATTGGTGGTATTACCTTGCATGAAGGTAAAATTGCTGAGATGCGTACAGGTGAAGGTAAAACCCTCATGGGTACTTTGGCTTGCTATCTCAATGCATTGAGTGGTCAAGGTGTTCATGTGATTACGGTGAATGATTACTTGGCACAACGTGATGCTGAGTTGAATCGCCCATTATTTGAATTTTTAGGTCTCAGCATTGGCGTGATTTATTCAATGCAAATGCCAGCCGAAAAAGCTGAAGCTTATTTCGCCGATATTACTTACGGTACCAACAACGAATTTGGTTTCGATTATCTACGTGACAACATGGTATTTTCTCTACAAGAGAAAAAACAACGTGGCTTAAGCTATGCGATCATCGATGAAGTTGACTCAATCTTAATTGATGAAGCACGTACACCATTGATTATTTCAGGTCAAAGTGAAGATTCATCGCATTTATATCAGTTAATCAATAGCATTCCTCCAACATTAAAACCTCAGAAAGAAGAAAAAGTGGCTGATGGCGGACACTTCTGGGTTGATGAGAAACAACGCTCAGTTGAAATGACTGAGGTTGGTTACGAGACTGTTGAGCAAGAGTTAATCCGTATGGGATTACTTGCTGAGGGTGAAAGTCTTTATTCTGCTGCGAACCTAAATCTGGTTCACCATGTCACTGCTGCGATTCGTGCGCATTATCTCTATCAAAAGAACGTTCACTATATTATTGGCATTAATCCACAGACTCAAAAAGAAGAAGTGATTATTGTGGATGAGAGCACGGGTCGTACCATGCCTGGCCGCCGTTGGTCGGAAGGTCTGCATCAGGCCGTTGAGGCCAAAGAGAACATGGAAATTCAGCCTGAGAACCAGACGCTGGCAACCACAACATTCCAGAACTATTTCCGTCTATATAAAAAGCTTTCAGGTATGACGGGTACTGCCGATACTGAAGCTTCTGAAATGAAAGAAATTTATGGTTTGGATGTAGTACTAATTCCAACGCATCGTCCGATGGTGCGTAAGGATCACAACGACTTAATTTATTTAAATCGTAACGGTAAATACAACGCAATTATCGAAGAAATTACCAATATTCGTAAGCAGGGTGTTGCGCCGATTCTGATCGGTACAGCAACGATTGAGGCGAGTGAAATTTTATCTGCAAAATTATTACAAGCAGGTATCCAACATGAAGTTCTCAACGCCAAACAACATGAGCGTGAAGCAGATATTATTGCGCAAGCAGGTAGCCCAAATGCCGTCACGATTGCAACCAACATGGCGGGTCGTGGTACGGATATTTTGCTGGGTGGTAACTGGAAAGCAAAACTTGCCAAAATTGAAAATCCTACCCCTGAAGACGAAGCTCGTTTACAAGCACAATGGGAAAAAGATCACGAAGATGTGTTAAATTCTGGTGGTTTACATATCATCGGTTCGGAACGTCATGAATCTCGTCGTATTGATAACCAGCTTCGTGGTCGTGCAGGTCGTCAAGGTGACCCAGGTGTATCACGCTTCTATTTATCACTTGAAGATGATTTGATGCGTATCTTTGCGGGCGATCGTGTCGTTGCGATGATGCGTGCAATGGGCTTGCAAGAAAATGAAGCCATTGAGCACAAAATGGTGAGTCGTTCGATCGAAAATGCGCAGCGCAAAGTTGAAGCACGTAACTTTGATATTCGTAAAAATCTATTGAAGTACGATGATGTAAATAATGAACAACGTAAAATTATTTACTCACAACGTGATGAGATTTTGGCAGAAAGTACATTACAAGATTATATCGAAGAGATGCATAAAGAGGTGATGAAAGGGGTAATTGCGAACTTCATTCCACCTGAATCAATTCATGATCAGTGGGATATTCAAGGTCTAGAAAATGCACTACGTACAGATCTAGGTATTGAGCTTCCTGTTCAGCAATGGCTTGATCAAGATCGTCGTTTAGACGAGGAAGGCTTGGTCGCACGTATCTCTGACGAAGTAATTGCACGTTATCGTCAACGCCGTGAGCAAATGGGTGATGAGTCCGCTGTAATGCTTGAACGTCACTTTATGTTGAATTCACTTGATCGTCATTGGAAAGATCATTTAGCAGCGATGGATTATTTACGTCAAGGGATCCATTTACGTGGCTATGCTCAGAAAAATCCTGAGCAAGAGTATAAGAAAGAAGCGTTTAATTTGTTCGTGAATATGCTGGGTATTATTAAATCAGATGTTGTAACTGATCTATCTCGCGTTCATGTACCAACAGCAGAAGAGTTGGCTGAATTAGAAGCTCAGCAACAACGTCAAGCTGAATCTATGCGTCTTTCTTTTGAACATGATGATGTTGATGGTTTAACAGGTGAAGTGACGATTTCTGAAGAGAGTGGTAGCTTATCTGGAAATGCAGTATTTCCAGTACCAGAAAGCCGTAATGCGCCATGCCCATGTGGTTCAGGTTTAAAATATAAACAATGTCACGGTAAAATTTAAAATTTTGACTTAGTTTGTATTCAAATGAAAAGCAGAGCATTTGCTCTGCTTTTTTACGAGAAGTAACTTGTGTTTAGAGCAACTTTGTAGTTTTATTATGAGAATTATCCTCCTTAATTGGATTCGCATTAAAAGCGGGAAGACAATGAAAAAGCCATTACAACTTTTAATTTTAGCGAGTGCTGCATTATCCGGCGTTGCACTTGCAGATAACGTTCCTCAAACGACTACGGTCGATAAAGTGCTTGCAGCAAAAGGGGCGACTACTGCTGAGGCGCAGGTTAAACGTGAAGTTACTACTGTGATTAGTCCACGTACAGGTATTCGTTATACTCTCGGTGATACAGGTAATCGTCCAATCGTGTTACAAACTGCGGCAATTGCACCAGCAAATTCTGCCAATATTAATCGTATCGTGGCATCAAATCCTGCTTTGTCTGCTAAGAGTCAGGAAAAAGCCAAGATTGCCCTGATTGGTGAGGTTGCGGTTCAGGCGGCAGATATGGCGGCCCAAACAGCCAGTGCTCAAGCACCTCAGACAAATCAATAATATTGTTTGGCAATAAAAAAGAGATGCTCAGCATCTCTTTTTTTTAATCAGTTTTTATAAAAAGCTAGGTAAAAGTATTAGACCAATAATGATTGCAAACATCAGCCATTTTGCAAGATAGTAAACTTTACGATTACGTTGTTTTAAACCACGACCATAGTGATGTACAGCATAGCCATACTTGAAAATTCGATTGATAAAACCAGTTTTATCTTGATCATCATTGGGTGAACTTGCAGCAGACATCACGTTTCGTCCGAACCAATGATTTACTTTCTGTGCCCAACCCCATTTCATTGGACGTTCAATATCGCAGAATAAAATAATACGTGTTTCATCTGTTTGATTATGTGCCCAATGGACATAAGTTTCATCAAAAACAGTGGCTTCACCATCTCTCCAAGAATAACGCTCCTGATCGACTTCAATGAAACAGTCATCGCTATTCGGTGTGACTAAACCTAAGTGGTAGCGAACAGAGCCCGCATAAGGGTCACGGTGTTTACCAAGATAACTACCAGATGGTAATTCAGTAAACATGGCTGCTTTTACTGAAGGAATATTTTCCAACAGAGCGACTGTTTTAGGGCAGAGTTGTTGTGCTGATGGGTGGCTATCTTGATACCATTTCAGATAAAAGCGTTTCCAACCGCGTTTAAAAAAAGTATTAAAACCAGCATCATTATTTTTTTCTGAAGCTTTAATTTGATTTTGAAGTTGGATCGCTTCTTCTCGAATCACTTGCCAGTTATCTTGTAATGGTTTCAGTTCTGGGAACTGCGCCACATCAAAGAACGGTTGGTTTGGCAGTTTAGAGAAACCAGTCATAAACATGTTAACTGGGGCTAGGAATGTAGAATGGTCGAATAATTGTCGAGATGCTTTTAATCGTTCCTTGCCACGATAATAAGTGTATAGGAAGCTGACTAAAAATACGGCAACGATAATCACTGCGTACATATATACAGTCGTCTAAAAAATAGGAGGGAAGTATTTTAGCACAAAAAATATTTTGCAGAATGTTGTTGTTAGAACAAGTGTAAAAGGCTTGAAATTGCCCGATAAATGGTTATCGGATGATTAATTAAATAAATCATCCGAGAATAAGAGATGCGATTAAATTTGGTTATTTACATCATCATTTTTAGTTTCACGAATCAGTAAAAATGCAATTAAAGATAATACAGAAGCTAAGCTTAGATATAAACCGACAGCCCCTAAACCATAACTTTCTGCAAGTTGAGTCGCAATATAAGGTGCAAAGGATGCACCAAAAATTCCAGCTAAATTAAAGGTTAATGCTGAACCTGTATAACGTACTGATGTTGGAAAAATCTCTGAAAGCACAGTTCCAATGGGGCCATAGGTCAACCCCATGATTGAAAGTCCAATACACAAGAATAAAAACACCAATATTGGGCTACCAGAACCAAGCAATGGAGCGAAGCATAAGCCAAATAGTGCTGATAATACACAGACAGCGATTGATGTGGTTTTGCGTCCAAATTTTTCAGCTAAAATGGCTGAAACTGGAATAAATGCAGCAAAACACAAAGTTGCGGCTAGTTGAAGTTGTAAAAACTCACCTCGTGTATAGCCTAATTGAGTTGTTCCCCATGTTAGAGCGAATACTGTCGTGAGATAAAACACCACAAAAGTACAGATTGCCGCAATCGTACCGAGAATTAACATCGGTAGATGCTTGGTCATGACTTCTTTAAATGGCACATTGACTTCTTTTTGCTTATTTAGCACCTTTTGAAAGGCTGGTGTTTCATGCAGTTTCAAACGAATGTAGAGACCAACAAGAACCAATACAGCACTGGAAATAAATGGAATACGCCATCCCCAAGTCATAAAATCTTGCTCGGACATAAAGGCATTCAATAATAGAAATGAGCCTGTGGCAAGGATAAAGCCAATTGGCGCACCGAGTTGAGGAAACATACCATACCATGCACGTTTACCCTCTGGGGCATTTTCAGTGGCAAGTAAAACCGCGCCACTCCATTCACCGCCTAAGCCCAAGCCTTGTCCTAAACGGCATAAGGCAAGAAGTAAAGGAGCTGCAAGACCGATTTGTGCATAGGTCGGCAAAAGACCAATACAAACGGTTGAGATTCCCATAGTAAGCAATGCCGCAACGAGCGTTGCTTTTCGCCCGATCCGATCACCCAGATGTCCAAAAATCGCCGCACCAATTGGTCGAGCGATAAAAGCAATTGCAAAGGTTGCCAGTGATTTGAGTACCGCAGCACCATCACTGCTTTCAGGAAAAAATAAATGGGGGAAAATCAGCACTGCCGCTGTGGCGTAGATATAAAAGTCGAAAAACTCAATCGTAGTACCCACCAGACTGGCAAATAATACCCGTACCTTTGAATTACTGGCCACTTCAGTGGTGACAGTCGTAGCGTTTGACGACATACAAAACCTTAATGTGATTTATTCAGGAAACAGTAAAACCTGTCCTGAAATTTCTTTTGAATGCGGAATTTACCCAGCAAGCTGCCTGCGATGCATGGATTTATAATACATAACAATAGATCGCCAAAAAGTGTAAACCTGCCCCTAATAGCACAAAAACATGCCAAATTGCGTGGGTATATCTTACCTTTTTTAACGCATAAAACAATGTGCCAACGGTATAGGCAAGCCCACCTGCAATTAACAGTTGAATTGCTTCTTTTGAAAGGTAGCGTTGCATATCATCCATGACCAAAACTGCCAACCATCCCATCACAAGATAAGCGGCTAATGAAACTCTTTGAAAGCGATGAATAAAAACTAACTTAAATAGCGTGCCAATCAGTGCAATTACCCATAAAGCAATCAGTAAATAGTGGGCTTTAGCTGTCGGAATCGCGATACTCAGAAAGGGGGTATATGTACCTGCGATGAGATAATAAATCGCAGTATGGTCCAGTTTTTTATACCAATAGCGTTTACGTTCATCTTGAGCAAAATGATAAATCATTGAGCTACTCAGTAATAAGACTAAGCTAAAACCATATACCCATAAACTGAACCATTGTCCTAAAGGCAGGTGTTGACCTTTAATAATGAGTAAGATAGAAGCAATCAGTGCTAATACAGCTCCAATACCATGACTATAAGCATTAATTCGTTCTTCTTTCGGGTCATAGCTCAACAAGGTATTTACGGTCATCAGATTTATTGTTTGCATAAAAATACAACTGTATCGTAATGCAATTTCCCTTTTAAAGTAAGACGCTTTAAAATTTAGTTTCTATTTGTCAGGTTTTCATTATGTTTGCGCCGAAATTTTCTTTTGAACAAGAGCAGCAGTTTTTCTTGGATATCCAGCAATCTATTGAAAATAAAAGCTTTGATCGGCTGATACTTAGTCAATACAAAGGTGAATTGACAGAATTAGAGAAAATAACTTTTCGTATGATTGAATTACAAGGACAGGCAATACTGTCTTGTTTATATCATCACACCACTCAGGATGTGACGAAAAATTACACTCTAACTGATGGTGTAAAAAAGATTGCTGAGTTACTGAATCTATCTAAACAAGCTAATTTATTCACTTTGAATCAAGATATCCAATTAAAGAAAAATAAAAAGAAAGCGATGTTAAATTATCAAAAAAAGCAAACATCAGTACTTAAAGTTGAACAACAACAGCACAATCGTGAAAAGCAACGTTATGTACAGCAGCAAAGTCCTTTTTTAAGACATTTGGGCATTACTGACGAAAAAGACCAGATTGTTCCAAGTATGGCGCGTAAGTGGAAGCAGATTAATAAATTTATTGAAATTTTTTCTAATGCCTATGAACAGATAGATGCGACCCAGCAAGAGCTGAACATTGTCGATTTTGGTTCAGGTAAAGGTTATTTAACTTTTGCATTGTATGATTATTTACAGTCGCAACAAAAAACACCATTGATCACAGGAGTGGAATTGCGTTCCAACTTAGTCGAGTTTTGTCAGAATGTAGCTGATCAGGTAGGTTTCAATCATCTTGATTTCTTTGAGGGGGATGTACGCAGTTATCAACCTGCAAAGCTGGACGTGATGATTGCGTTACATGCTTGTGATATTGCCACTGACTTTGCTATTCATACAGGTATTCGTTTGAATGCTTCAATGATTATGTGTGCGCCATGTTGTCATAAAGAACTTCGCCCACAATTACATAGTCCAGAAGTATTACAGCCAATGCTGCAATTCGGTATTCACGCGGGACAACAGGCTGAAATGCTGACGGATACCTTACGTGCTTTATTACTCAAAGCACATGGTTATGAAACCAAGGTGTTTGAGTTTGTTGCCTTAGAACATACCAGTAAAAATAAAATGATTTTGGCAACCAAACGCAAGGATATTCAACAGCCTGATCCAAAAGTCATGCAACAAATCCAAGCCTTAAAAACGATGTATGGCATTGAAAAACAGAGCCTAGAATTATTATTACAAGACCAAATGCCGATTGAAAATATCGGTTGTAAGTGTTGATCAGGTTTTAATGCTATATGTATAGAATCAAACAAGGACATTGGGATCAATTACAGCAAGACGCTAAATTGATCCGAACGCAGGTTTTTATTTGTGAACAAGGCATCACCGAAGCAGATGAGTGGGATGATCAAGATGTGATTTCTCAGCATTTTGTAATCTATGATCAAGATCAGCCGATTGCCACAGCGCGTTTGTTACAGAACCACAGTGTAGGGCGAGTGGCTGATGTTAAAGCCTATCGGGGGCAAGGTCTTGGACAAATGATTATGCTAGAAATTATTAGTTATGCTCAAAAGCAAGGTCTATCAGTATTGACATTATCCTCTCAAGTCCATGCGATCTCATTCTATGAAAAGCTAGGCTTTACTGTACAAGGTAATTCATATGATGAGTTCGGAATTTCGCACATTGAAATGACGATGAATCTAAATACTTTATAAATGAAAATCGTGTTGAGAGGGCTTACTCAACGGATCGTGATCAAGATGATATAAGCTCATATTTTGATGCTACTTTTGTTGGTTATGCTCAATAACTTCTGATGCAGCAGAAGCATGTTCATGTTGAGCAAGCTCTTTCTCTTGTTGGGCTTTACGTTGTGCACTAGGCATGTAATCAGGTTCTTGAGACATTGCTAAATAAAAAAAGCTGAGAAATATGGTACTTAATACGCCCACAATAATGACAAACTTCCATCCTAATACCGTTTCTTCATTTGAGTTTTTTTGTGGTGATGGTTGATTGCTCATAATAAATTCCAAAAATTAAAATTTTAAGGTTGCAGCATTAATCAATAAAACTAATAAAGCCTTAAATATTATATGGTTTTAAAATTACTTTGGGGAATTTATTTATATTTTGTATTGGATTCAATGCGTAAGAGGTCTGCAAAAGTCAGTTAAAAAAATCGCATTGTAGATATTAAAAATAGAAAAAAGCATAAATGATTGAATAATTGGGGATAGAAATAACCAAATTATTCAATCATGATTCATTCAAGATTTGACCGTGCAGACTCAGAGGTGCTTCCAATCCTCAATCGCTTTTAAGCCTGTTTCGATCCCGACATCGTAGCTATAGCGGATTTTTGCTTTATTTTTAGAAAGTCGACCTGCCATGTTTTTTAGATCAGGGGGGCAAACTTCAAGCATTTGTTGTTTTGACGCTGAGCGAACAAATTGCACCGAATCATTGTAACGTTGAGTTCTGTTGAGCAAGCTTTGTGCAAAACCACGTTTTTGTTTAAACACATATTTAGCAAGCAACTGATCACCTTTGCTGCTAGCTTTATAATAATTCTTTGGTCGTGTTCGCAATACCATAAGTTTCGAAACATCATGTTGCTGAGCAGCCCAATGTATTGGGAGGGCATCCGCAATGCCGCCATCAAAGTAGGGCTCACCAAATACGTCAACTGCTTGACGTGTGAGTACGGGGATAGAACTAGATGCTCTTAATCCATCTAAAATATTGTCTTTAGATGCTCTGATATAAGTGGCTTCACCTGAAATCGCATGGGTGAGCACCATATAAAATTCAGGATGATTTTCAAATAGATGTGTCTGATTTAAAGGATATTCTTTTTCAACTACATCCCACATCCATTTTAAATCCAATAAATCACCGCCTTTAAAGAAGCGACCGTAATGGATAAATTCAGAGCGAAGGGAATGATCTAAATAGATTTGTAGAGTACGGCCTTGCTGAGCAGCCAAGTAATTTGCGACATTGGTTGAACCAGAAGAAACACCAACACATAGGTCAAAAGGATTAAATTGTTGCTGTAAAAATGCATCTAAGACACCGCTGGTAAATGCACCACGCATTCCACCACCTTCAACAACCAGTGCCTGACGATTTTGGTGAAGCATTGAAAATCTCGAATAACATGATAAATCCCTGTTTAACACGGATTCATCATGATCGACAATAATATTTTAGTGATGATGTTCATGCTCCGCATGCATTGTTTCGGTTGTCATCGATGACTCTGACATTTCAGATTGAGCTGCTGCTTTCTTCTGATTCATTGGCATATAGTCTGGTTCGTTGTTCATCGCCAAGTAAAAAATCACCATAAAAAGAAAACTTAAAATACAGGTGATAATGAGTGCTTTCCAACCCCAAGGTGAGGTTTCTGGACAGAGTTTTTCAGACATAGGATTTTTCCTAAAGAGAGAAAATAAATAGCCTTATAGCATAAAAGTATAATTCACTCCGTGTGCAGATGTTAATAAGCAAATCAAAAATCGACTTTTGTCCAATATGGATTACAGGATCGGATTGTTAAAATAGTCATAGTATTCAATACAATGAACACAGATTCTTTCAAGGTAGATAAGAAACTGAGCCTTTTTAAAGGCTAATTATCTATTTTGAAGATCATAATAATATTGATGAAAAACAAAATGTGATGGAGAAAAGAATGATTTTGGATTCAACGGATACGGATATTTTTGCAGCTGTTACGCAGTTTTATGTACGTTTAAGACGGGTAACGGGGCGTGTGGTTGATGTGCTTTATATGGTGGAAAATCAAGAATATGCACAGCATCTCATTGATTATGCTAAAACAATAGATGATACTGAGTTGCAAAGCCATGTGAATCATCTCACACGATCTTTTAATCTCGTGAAAGTGCCAGTTGTGGTAGAACAACCTGAGCAAGTTGTGGAACGACCTGTGCCTCAAAGAGTTTGGTTCTTAGGTTAAACCTTACTTTTTAAAGATCTAAAATAAATATTCCTCCCCCTTTGATCAAAGAGGGAGGACATACAAACAGCTTAGTTTAGAAGCGTCATACTATTTAAATACTTCACCTGATTCAGCATGTTTTCTAAGTAATGCAGGTGCTATAAAGCGTTCGCCATATTTAGAAGCTAATTCTTCTGAGCGCTGGAGAGATTTCTCAATTCCATTTTGGTTTAGGAACTGGATTGCTCCTCCTGTCCACGGTGCGAAACCGATTCCAAAAATCGAGCCGACATTGGCATCAATGACTGATTCTAGAACGCCTTCCTCATAGCAGCGTAAAGTATCGAGTGCCTGAACAAACAAGAAACGATCAATCATATCTTGTTCGGAAATATCATTGGCTTTCGTCCAGCGGCTGAGTCCATCCCACAAATGTTTTTTGCCATTTTCAGGATATTCATAGAAGCCTGCACCCGCTGCCTTACCTTTACGATTCAGCTCGTGAATCATGGTGTGAACTACTTCATCTACAGGAGTTTTTGGTAATTCCTTACCCTCAGCCTGTAGGGCTTTACGGGTTTCACTCGCAACATGTTCAGTCAGAGTTAAAGAGACTTCATCCTGAATCGCAAGTGGGCCGACTGGCATACCTGCCTTGAGTGCCGCCATTTCAATTTTGGCTGGATGAACACCTTCAGCAAGTAGGCGCATACCTTCTTGAATGAACGTACCAAAGACACGACTGGTAAAGAAACCACGACTGTCATTCACCACAATTGGCGTTTTAGCAATTTGTTGTACAAAGTCATAAGCCTTCGCCAATGTTTCTGCCGAAGTTTCCTTCCCCTTGATAATTTCAACCAACTGCATTTTGTCTACAGGGCTAAAGAAATGTAAGCCAATAAAGTTTTTGGTATCTTTACTTGCAGTCGCTAAACCCGTGATTGGTAAGGTAGACGTATTCGATGCAAAAATGCCACCTTCAGCTAAATACTGTTCAGCTTCTTGAGTCACCTTGGCTTTGAGTTCTTGATTTTCAAATACTGCTTCAATGATTAAATCACAGCCTTGTAGATCAGTTGCATCAGCAGTAGCCGTAATAAGCGCTAACACTTGATCACGTTTTTCTGCGGTCATACGACCTTGTGAAACACGTTTATCAAGTAGCTTTTGTGAATAAGCTTTGCCTTTCTCTGCATTTTCTACAGACACATCTTTGAGTACGACAGGAATGCCTTTGATTGCGGTTGAGTAGGCAATCCCTGCACCCATCATACCTGCACCTAAAACACCGACTTTCTTCGCCTGCCATTTAGCAACTTCAGCAGGACGACTCGCCCCTGATTTAATTGCATTTAGACCATGCCAAAACGTACCGATCATGTTCTTGGAAATCTGACCTACTGTCAGTTGTGTAAAGTAACGTGATTCAATACGTAGTGCTGTATCGACATCGACCTGCGCACCTTCAACTGCAGCCGCCATGATCGCTTCAGGAGCAGGGTAGCAACCTTTGGTTTTGTCACGTAGCATGGCAGGGGCAATTGCAAGCACTTGCGCAACCGCAGGAGTGCTTGGACTGCCACCCGGGATTTTGTAGCCTTTCACATCAAATGGTTGCTGTGATTTTGGATTAGCTTTTACCCAAGCAATCGCTTTTTCTAACAGCTCTTGTTCATTCTCAGCCGTGTCATGTACCAAACCAAGAGATTTTGCTTTATCGACACCAAACTGCTTACCCTCCATGAGGAACGGGAATGCATTTTGTAAGCCCAGCAAACGTACCATACGGACGATACCACCGCCACCTGGCAGTAATCCCAAAGTCACTTCAGGTAAACCAAATTTAGTTTTTGGATCATTAATGGCAATACGGTAATGACAACCTAAAGCAATTTCCCAGCCCCCGCCAAGCGCAGTACCGTTTAAAGCTGCAACAACAGGTACACCTAAAGTTTCAATCGCACGTAAGTCACCTTTGAGTTCTTCAATCATTTTGAAAAAGTCAGTGGCATGTTCAGGTTGTACTTGAATCAGCTCATCCAAGTCACCACCAGCAAAGAAGGTTTTCTTAGCTGAACGGAAAATAATACCTTTCAGATCAGTTTCAGCTTTAAGTTTTTGACTGACTTCATCTAAAGCATCACGGAACTCTGCATTCATGGTATTTGCAGATTGACCCGATGAATCCAGTGTAAGAATTACAATATTATCAGCGTTTTTTTCGTATTTAATAGCGCTCATGTTGTGCTCCTTACACCAACTCGATAATGGTAGCGATACCCATACCACCACCGACACATAATGTTGCTAGACCGCGTTTTTTACCTTGACGCTCTAATTCATCTAGCAAAGTTCCTAGAATCATGGCACCTGTTGCACCCAATGGATGTCCCATCGCAATTGCACCACCATTGACGTTGACTTTCTCAGCAGGAACTTTCAGTTCTGTCATAAAACGCATCACCACAGCTGCGAAAGCTTCATTCACTTCAAATAAATCAATATCGTCGATGCTTAAGCCTGCTTTTTCTAATGCTTTACGTGCAGCAGGAGCAGGACCAGTCAACATAATGGTTGGATCTGTACCGACTAATGCAGTTGCAAGCACCTTGGCGCGAGGTTTTAAACCTTGCTCTTTGACTGCTTTTTCAGAAGCCAATAACACTACCGCAGCACCATCAACGATACCTGATGAGTTACCTGCATGATGAACATGGTTAATTTTTTGCGCTTCAGGATACTTCTGTAAAGCAACAGCATCGAAGCCCATTTGACCCATCATTTCAAAGCTAGCATTCAGTTTTGCTAAACCTTCAACAGTGGTATTTCCTTTGATAAATTCGTCTTTTTCTAAGATTGTTACACCTGCATGATCTTTCACAGGCACAACTGATTTATCGAAATAACCATTTGCTTGAGCAGCAGCGGCCTTTTGTTGTGAACCAACTGCAAAAGCATCTACATCTGCACGACTATAACCATCCAAGGTTGCAATCAAGTCTGCACCCACACCTTGTGGTACAAAAGATGATTTTAAATTGGTTTCAGGATCAAGTGCCCATGGTCCACCATCTGAACCCATAGGGATACGTGACATTGATTCTACGCCACCCGCAACCACAACATCTTCCCAACCTGAACGAACTTTTTGTGCTGCCAAGTTCACCGCTTCTAAACCAGAAGCACAGAAACGGTTGATTTGTACGCCAGCGACATCATCATTCCAACCTGCAGCAATCGCAGCAGTTTTGGCAATATCCCCACCTTGATCACCAATCGGTGTCACACAACCGAGAACGATATCATCGACTTTAGATGTGTCGAGTTGATGGCGTTGTTGTAATTCATTCAATAATGTTGTGAGTAAAGTAATTGGTTTTACTTCATGTAATGAGCCGTCTTTTTTTCCTTTTCCGCGTGGTGTGCGAATGGCATCAATAATATAGGCCTCGCTCATAGCTGTTCCTTGTATTGCCTTAAATTAAAATCATTGTGCTTCGAGTGTACTCAATTTAAGTGGCAGTGCAATGATGATAAACATTGGCAAGCTTGATGTTTTTCGCCAATTTTAATCGTTAAAATGGCATGCATAAATAAAATAAGGAAAACACCATGAGTCAAATCCAGTTTTTTAGCAGTCAGGATCGGGAAATACAGTTAGAGGTTAATCTAGGACAGGAAACTGTTTGGTTAAGTCAGGCATAGATGGCAGAGTTGTTTGGCACAAAACGCCCTGCAATTACCAAACATTTGGGAAACATCTTTAAAGTTGGTGAACTTGAACAAAGTTCAGTATGTTCCATTTTGGAACATACTGCGAGTGATGGCAAAATTTATCACTCTCAGTTTTATTTTATTGAAAGAGATTGTTGAATAATAAAGAGATCGGTCCGTATTCTCAAAGTCAGCGGAATAGATAGCCTGAGCTTTCAGACTATCTATATGCAGTGATTTATAAATGCTGTCCGTGTAGTTGGCGATATAAACCAGGCGTAACACCTGTCCATTTCTTGAAGGCACGGTGGAAGGTACTGGTTTCGCTAAAGCCAACTTGTTGAGCAACATCTTCAAGGGTAAGGTTTGGTGTTAATAATAAATGAATTGCAGCATCACGACGTAAGGCATCTTTGACCCCTTGATAGCTTTTACCTTCCGCAGCCAAACGACGACGCAATGTTTGAGGTGATAAATACAACATTGATGCAACATCATTGAGGGTTGGCATTTCTTCACCAATTTGGCTCTTCAATACATCTCGGATACGTGAAGTGAGTGAGTTGGTATTCTTGAATTTTACCAGTAATTGTGCAGGTGCCGCTTTCAAAAACTCTTCCAAGGTTTTGTCATCTTGGCGTATTGGTAAATCTAGATAATCAGCAGCAAATGTGATTTCCGTACGTTGTGCATCGAATTGCATCACAGGCGCAAAGAACAGCGCATCATATTCATCGGCGTGGTTAGGGCGTTCATAGCCAAAATGAACACGTTCCAGTGGCAGGCGGCGTTCGATTAACCATGATGCAAGTCCATGCCAAATCATCAGCATGCTTTCAGTAATAAAATGATCAGGGTCAAGCGCTTTAGGAATGTGAGGCACTAAACGTGCTTCATGCTTGTCACGTTCCAAGCTTACCGACCATTCATCTCCAAACAATTTATAGAACTGGGAGGAGAGTTCCAGTGCCTGTCCAAGTGTTTTCGAATGTATGATTAATTGGCACATAATGGCAAATGTACCTAAACGACGAGGCTGTACATCAAAACCTACGTGTTCATCTTGAGTGACCATCCATAACATTTTGACAAAACGAGTATATTGCTCAGGGGAGATTCGCGCTTTGGGTTGACGCAGCAGTTCTGCCTCAATTCCAACATGTGAAAGTAATGTTTCAACGTCCATGCCAAGGCGTTTAACACCTGTTAAAGCCGCATTCACGAAGTGGATACTGATCGTATCACGGCTCATATTGAATCCTTCAGTTTCTTTACTATTCACGATAATTGACCTAAATAACCGTCTAAAATATCTAATTGAGCAATTGACAAGAAAAAATATTGCTCATTCTGTACATGTTAAATTGCCGAAACGATCAAGGTAAATGGCTGAACATGACATTGTTTTTGTGTTTATCTGAACCTAGTATAAAAGAAAATTTGAACAAATCGAGTAAAAATTATTATGCCATCTGCTTTAAAAGGATTGAAAGTTCTAGATTTTTCTACTTTATTGCCTGGTCCATTTGCAAGTATGTATCTTGCGGATATGGGTGCAGAAGTGATCCATGTGGAATCACCAACGCGTCCAGATCTCGTGAGAATTATGCCACCCTATGCCAATGGGCAAGCCACTGCACATAGTTATCTGAATCGAAATAAACAGTCGATTGCGCTTGATCTAAAAGAGCCAAACAATATTGAACTGATCAAAAATAAAATTTCTGAGTTTGATATTGTTTTGGAACAGTTTCGTCCTGATGTCATGCGCCGTTTAGGTTTGGACTATGAGACTTTGGCAGAGATTAATCCACGTTTAATCTATTGCTCGATTACGGGATATGGCCAAACAGGAAGTTATAAAGATCGTGCTGGGCATGATATTAACTATCTCGCATTAGCGGGTGTTTCAGGTCATAGTGGCCGTCAAGATAGTGGCCCACCACCACTTGGAATTCAAATTGCGGATGTGGCAGGTGGTTCTTTGCATGCGGTGATTGGTATCTTAGCTGCGGTTGTTGAGCGTCAACGTAGTGGTCTTGGACAATATATTGATATTTCCATGACAGATTGTGTGGCAAGTTTAAATAGCATGGCTGCTTCTGCAAGTTTGGCAGGTCAGACGCCACAAGCACCAGAACAAGGGATGTTAAATGGTGCGAGTTTTTATGATTATTATGAAACCAAAGATGGGCGTTATTTCTCTGTCGGAAGTTTAGAACCACAATTTATGGCGGGTTTGGCAGCGGCTTTAGAATTGCCATTACTTCTTGCCAAAGGCACATCATTTGATCCTGAAGACCGCCAAGCGGTGAAACAAGCATTGCAGGAAAAGTTTAAGAGCCAAGATTTTGTAGTATGGCAGCAACTTTTTAAAACCTTAGATATTTGTGTGGAACCTGTCTTGAGCCTTGACGAAGCACTGGTTTCTCCAATTGCTGAACAACGTGGTTGGGTCGTGGATGTACCATTATCTGAAAATAGTGAACAAACCGAAGCGCAATTGGCATGTCCAATTAAGTTCTCACGTTCACAAATTAAATATGCCTTTATTGGTCAGGGTCTAGGTGAGGGTAAGTGGTAGACAATATGTGAGATTCATCACTGTATTGTTAAGATGTTGTATAGATCTACTTCGATCTCAATAAAATTCTAGGTTGGCAAGATACTGAGGCGCAGTGATGTTCGTTGCAGCAACCCAAGATAATTATCTTCGTGCATTCAATGTTTCAAATGGCGATAAGTTATCGGAAGCACGTTTACCTGCGGGTAGACAGGCGACTCGAATAACCTATGAAATCAATGGCAAGCAATATGTGGTGATTATGGCGGGTGGGCATGGTTTATTTGGGACGAAAAAAGGTGATTATTTAGTCGCTTACACATTGCCAGATAAGAACTAATTTCATTTAGAAAATCATTGTAAAAGCTCAGATTTGTCTGAGCTTTTTCTATTTGCGGTAATTAGATAGGCTTATCAATAAAATCGTTATTAAATATGCAAAAAAAGCATTTTGTTGATGAATAAAAGCTCGCTATGCTAGTCACCTTTATAATGAATGACTAGCCATACGCCATGTATTTATATACGGATTTCGATCAACAACTGATTAACCAACGTGTTGCTCAGTTTCGCGATCAAACAGAACGCTATTTAGCAGGAAAATTAACAGAAGACGAATATCGTCCATTACGTTTGCAAAATGGTCTGTACGTGCAACGTTATGCACCTATGCTCCGTATCGCTGTGCCGTATGGCTTGATGAATACTAAACAACTCAGAAAAATTGCTGAAATTGCGACTGAATATGATCGTGGTTATGCCCACGTTTCAACTCGTCAAAATATTCAGTTGAACTGGCCTGCTTTAGAAAATGTACCTGATATTCTTGCTGAGCTAGCAACAGTACAAATGCATGCAGTACAAACCTCAGGTAACTGTATTCGTAATACCACGACTGATCAGTTTGCAGGTGTGGTTGCTGGTGAGATTGCAGACCCACGTCCGACGTGTGAATTGATTCGTCAGTGGAGTACTTTCCATCCTGAATTTGCGTTCTTGCCACGTAAGTTCAAGATTGCAGTTTCTGCTTTAGAAGAAACAGATCGTGCTGCAACAGCTTTCCATGATATTGGTGTTTATATCGTTCGCAATGAAGCGGGCGAAATGGGCTATAAAATCATGGTTGGTGGTGGCTTGGGCCGTACCCCAATCATTGGTAGCGTAATCCGTGAGTTCTTGCCACGTGAAGATTTGATTGCTTATTTAGAAGCGACTTTACGTGTCTATAACTTGCATGGTCGTCGTGATAACAAATACAAAGCACGTATTAAGATTTTGGTGAAAGCACTTACGCCAGAAGTCTTTGCTCAAAAAGTTGAGGCTGAATTTGAGCACACACGTGAAGCATTGAAGATTCAACCAGAAATCTTAAAAAAATTGGATGAAGAATTCACTCCGTTTGATTATCAAGAGTTAGACGATCAAGATTTCACAGCATTGTTTGCTGAATATCCTAAATTCAAACAATGGTTCAACGTGAATACCAATGCACATAAAGTCAAAGGCTATCGTATTGTGACGATTTCTTTGAAACGTGCAGGGGTTGCTCCTGGTGATATGACTTCTGAAGAAATGAATTTAATTGCTGACTTAGCAGATAAATACACCTTTGGTGAGTTCCGTACCACACACGAACAAAACATTTCATTGGTGGATGTACCACAAAAAGATCTGTTTGAATTGTGGCAAACACTTGAACAACACAACATGGCACGCGCGCATATCGGCTTTATTACCGATATTATTTGCTGTCCGGGCGGTGATTTCTGTTCATTGGCAAATGCGAAATCAATTCCAATTTCAGAAGCGATTAGCCGTCGTTTTGATGATTTAGATACGATCTATAATCTTGGTGAACTTGATCTGAATATCTCAGGCTGTATGAATGCTTGTGGTCATCACCATGTGGGTAACATTGGTATCCTTGGTGTAGATAAAAAAGGTGCAGAATTTTATCAAATCACGCTAGGCGGTAACGCGAATCATGATGCGTCTATCGGTGATATCTTAGGACCATCTTTTGCTGCTGATGCAGTACCTGATGTCATTGAAGAAATCCTAAATACTTACCTTGATCTACGTACTGAAGGTGAGCGTTTCATTGATACGTATCGCCGTGTTGGCATCCAACCATTTAAGGAGCGTGCTTATGCTTAATACATCGCTACAAGTGCTGTTCAAAGATGGCACGATTGCTGATAATACTTATCAAGTGATTGCTGAAGATGGCGTAATTCCACAAGGTGATGTGGTTGTAACAACGGCTCAGTTAGATCAGTTGGCAAATGT
This sequence comes from Acinetobacter sp. 5862, assembly GCF_024494585.1. Lineage (NCBI taxonomy): Bacteria > Pseudomonadati > Pseudomonadota > Gammaproteobacteria > Moraxellales > Moraxellaceae > Acinetobacter > Acinetobacter sp. 5862. The sequence goes on along the minus strand of NZ_JANHGP010000060.1, from coordinate 6,183 downwards.
ACAAGCTAAAAAAGCGTTATACATTACTGTTAATGATTCACCTGAAACTCATCAATTTCCATTAAATGAATTAGATGCGATCTTCATTGAGTTCGCAGGTTTCAATGATGGACGTGGTTATTCATTTGCAGCATTATTACGCCGTCAAGGTTATCAAGGCGAGTTACGTGCTGTCGGTGATATCTTTAAAGATGTTTTAAACTATTTAAAACGTTCTGGCTTTGATAGCTTTGTGGTTAAAGAAGGTAAGGATATTCATGAAGCAGCTGCTGGACTTCAAGATTTCACTCATCCGTATCAAGCTTCAACTGCTGTGCCACAAGCGAGTTACCAAACAGGTGCTTAAGCTCATTTAAGTAAAAAAGCTGAACTCAGGTTCAGCTTTTTTTATTGCGTATTATTTAAGACTTATAGATTGAAGAATAACAATGCTGATCTTTATTGCAAAAATAAATCCTGGGGTGATTTGGCTGCTTTTCGCCATCGCAACTGATGTGCTCTCAACTTTTTATTCTGCCAAAGCAAATGGATTAGTGAATAAACTCGATCAAGGAATCGCCTTGGTTTTATATCTTGTTTCTTTTACTTGTGCTGCGATTGCATTGAAGTATATGCAAGCTGGGATTTTATATGTGCTTTGGTCTGGGCTAGGTGTTATTGCGACAGCTGCTTTAGCAAAAGTTTTTTTAGGGCAGCATATTGATTTAGCAGGGTGGGTTGGGATTGGATTTATCACTATCGGATTAATGATTATTGCTCAGTATTCTAATATTGATGTTTAATAAGGAATATAGAATGACGGTTATTTTTAAATTTGTTATAAAAAATTAAAGCATTTATTTAGAAAGAACATGTTTAAATTTTTAAAAAAGATATTTTGTTCATCTGAGCCATATATAAATACAGCTGAAATATTGGCAGAACGCCAAGCATTTGAGCAAACACATATATCGAATATTCCTCAGCCTGAACCAGAAATCGCAGATATTCCATTTATTAGAAAGAGTTTGGATGAGTTGATATGGTTACTGAGAGATTATGATGGCTATGCACGACAACGGACATTAGAACATTTAAAAGATTGCTACGAACAAGAATTATTTCCTGCCTTATTATTTCGTTTAAGTGATTATATAGAAATAAATCGAGAGTTGGCAGCACAACATTTTCAACGTTGGAGTCAGCGTCCTGAATTTACTCAATTGTGTATAGACCATTTTTTACAAATTGCCGCAGTACAACAACGTGTACGCACTGTCCCTGAAATTGAAAATTTATTACTGAATACCGTAGCGAAAAATAAAGATTATTTGCAGCACACAGTCAGTTCTGAACAAGGTCAATTACCTCGTGTACTATTGACTTATATTGTAGAACATCAATGGATTGAGCAAGAGCAATTACTTGAATTATCTAAGGTTGCGAAAGATCAAATTGTGCGTAAATTTTGGTTAGATCATATTATTCAAAATGAATCAGCGCAAAAATTATTATTTGAATTGAAGTATAGCCAATTTAGAGATGTGCAATATCATTTATTCGATGTTCTGTATCAACGAAAAATTCTAAATACTGACGATATCATTGACTTATGGCATAGTCGTTTTTTATCTGTGATGGATTATGCTTATTTTGCATTAAGACAACAAAATTTTGATTTTGAAAATTATTTTAATCAGCATCCGATTACGTTGCTCAGTTCCCAACAGGCGAAAATTCGAGCATATCAATGGGTTTTGTTTAAAGGGGAGCAAGCGCAGTTTTTTGAGATCATTGAAAAAATTGAAATCATTTCGATTGCGAATGCTTTAGTTCTATTTGCTTTAAAACAAAACTTTATTCAACTTTATCAGTATTTAGATTATTTTACGTTAACACAGCAGAAGTTATTATCACATCAGTTTTTTAAAGCAAAAGCCTATAGCACAACTCAGCCAACATTGGATGAGTTAGAGCAGTATCTTCAATTAACTACAGCAGATATATCATTCGAGCACAGACTTAATTTAACCCAAAACTATGATTTATGGGATCAGCTCTATTGGTTTGTAACACAGCAAAAATATGTACAGACAGAAGAAGAGCAGCAGAATTTTGATGATCAAGTAAAATATCGTTTACAGTTTTTGCACTATAGAATTTATCCGCCAAGATGGACAGTTGTGCAAAAGGATGAGATGAAACAACATCTTCCAATATTTGCACAAAAGTATCCTGAAATTTTTAATGAGATGGATATTAAGAAGATGTTAGACAAGTATTTTAGTTAATTCATAATAAAAGCGATGCAATATGAGACATATTGCATCAAAACATTGAGGTGTTTTAAATAGTTGAGTCAAGCTGACAATTGACCATCCACTTGATTCCGAACTGATCAGTGAAAGCACCATACAGTGCGCCCCAGAAGGTTTTTTCTAATTGCATTTCAATATGACCACGTACAGAAAGCTGGTTGAATAAACGTCGTGCCTCCATTTCATCGTGTTTAATATTGATTGAAATATAATGATTGTTGCCTTGAGTGAAAATACTATTCGGAGAGCAGAACTGATCATTAACGTCTGAACCCATGAGTACGGTATATTCATTAATAGGTAAGGAAACATGCAGAATTAAGCATTTATCTGCTTCTGATAACATAACCCCTTCTGTAGGTGGCATATCACCATAGCGACTGATCATTGCGAACTCACCGCCAAAAACAGATTGGTAAAAAATAAATGCTTGTTCAGCTTGTCCTTTGAAATTGAGGTAATGGTTGAGCTGCATGAGGAAACTCCTTGTTGTTTTTTTATATAGCCCATAACTTATCGGGATTTTGATAATTGGTGCATTATTTTTTGTAATTATGAAAATAAAAAATCCTGCACTTGGCAGGATTTTTAGTTAATCGAATTAATGATTAGATCAATTCAATTGCAACTGCTGTTGCTTCACCACCACCAATACAAAGCGCCGCAACACCTTTTTTACCACCAGTGCGTTTAAGTGCATGAATCAACGTAAGAATGATACGTGAACCCGTAGAACCAACTGGATGACCAAGTGCGCAAGCACCGCCATTAATATTGACTTTTTCTGTATCTAATTTGAAGTCATCAATTGGGCACATTGTAACCATTGCAAAAGCTTCATTGATTTCCCAAAGATCAACATCTTGTGCATCCCAACCAGCTTTTTTCAAAACTTTTTCAATCGCCCCTACAGGAGCAATCGTAAATTCAGAAGGATGTTGAGAGTTTGATGCGGTTGCAATAATTTTTGCTAAAGGTTGTAAACCACGTTGAGTAGCGACTTCACTAGAGGTTAACACTAAAGCAGAAGCACCATCAGAAATTGAACTCGCATTTGCCGCAGTAATCGTACCGTCTTTTGCAAAAGCAGGTTTCAAACTTGGAATTTTGTCAATTTTTGCATTTAATGGTTGTTCATCTTGATCAACAACAACATCACCTTTACGGCTAGACACAGTTACTGGAACGATTTCATCTTTGAAATAACCTTCAGTAATTGCTTTCTGTGCACGTTGTAGAGAACGTATAGCGAAATCATCCATTTGTTCACGTGTATAGCTACGTTTATTTGCCATATCTTGTGCAAATGATCCCATTAAGCGGCCAGTTTCTGCATCTTCTAAACCATCAAGGAACATATGATCCTTAATTTCACCATGACCCATGCGATAACCTGCACGTGCCTTAGGTAAAACATAAGGAGCATTGGTCATTGACTCCATACCACCCGCAACCACGATTTCAGCACTACCAGCTTTGATCATATCTGCAGCTTGCATCACAGCTTTCATGCCAGAACCACAAAGTTTGTTAATGGTTACTGCACCAGTAGAATCAGGCAAACCTGCTTTACGCATAGCTTGACGAGCTGGACCTTGTTTTAAACCTGCTGGTAACACACAGCCCATGATTACTTCTTCTACATCAGTAGGCTGTAATCCCGAACGAGCAATTGCTTCTTTAATGGTGATTGCACCCAATTCGGGTGCAGTTGCGCTTGATAATGCGCCTTGGAAGCCGCCCATTGCTGTACGAGCGCCATTGACAATTACGATGTCAGTCATTGTGTGTCTCCAGACTTATAATTTGCAGAGAATGTTCAAAACCTATGCAGTATATTAAAAAAAGCATGCGAATAAAGTATTTTACGTCGTTTAGGCTAGACTGAAGAGTTTTTAACACGTGGTAATTTCTTTACTACGTATGTGCCCCATATTGCTGAGAATTAATTGAGTATGATGATTAGAATCATTCATACAATAAAAGAAACTTCCATTTGAGCCTCTTGGTAGCCCTGTATCACCTTGGAAAGTAAGTGAATTTATTCTTAATGTACCCCTCCAATCTAATTTCCCATACTTATAATGAAATGCTGTGGAATACAATAAAGGATCATTTGAATCACGTTGCCGGTTAGCATTTAAATCAAGGAATCCGATTAATCCACTGTTCCAATCTGAATCGCAGCTAGTTAAGTCTTTACTTGCGCATAAAGTCACATTTTTATGATGAATCTGTGCGTCAGATTTGGATTTTTGTATGTAAATTGTGAGTGTTCTTTTCATATGATTTACTTCATTTGAAATCAATAATTGATTCAAATAAGGTAAACTGAGGCATGCTATAATCGCACAAATAGCAAGTGTGACCATTAATTCACTCAGAGTGAATCCTCTAACTTTTAACATTTTTTTACCTTTTGATAGTTTTGTAATTTTTTTATTAACAAAGTGTTAAGTAATTACTGTATTTATTAAATTAAGTTTAGTATTAGAAAACTAACCATTACTTCATCAAGCAAATACTGCTAAAATTGAAGAAAGCGAACAATAAGCTATTCGAGCTTTAAAGTTGAATTGAAAATTTACTGAACTACAACGGAAATTGTAAGAAATTTTGTCAATAATTTGCGGGGTTAAAGTTATCAAGCACTTGGAAAATTCATCAAGTGTTTGTATGATTCAAAGTGAAGTGAATAGCTTAAAAATAATACTGTAAACATTTTATGTTCGCAGGGCCAAAACTCATAGGCTAAGCTTGAACAACAAACAATTGTTATCTCTGGAGGATATCCATGAAATTGAGTCGTATTGCACTTGCTATGCTTGTTGCTGCTCCTTTAGCTGCTGCTAATGCGGGTGTAACAGTAACTCCATTAATGCTTGGTTACACATTCCAAGACACTAAACATAATAACGGTGATAAGCATTTAACAGATGGTCCTGAGCTTCAGGATGATTTATTTGTTGGTGCAGCACTTGGTGTTGAATTAACGCCTTGGTTAGGCTTTGAAGCTGAATATAACCAAGTTAAAGGTGATGTTGAAGGTATTACTGGCGCAGAATATAAACAACAACAAATCAATGGTAACTTCTATGTTACTTCTGATTTAATCACTAAAAACTATGACAGCAAAATTAAGCCGTATGTATTGCTAGGTGCTGGTCATTATAAATACAAAGGCGAAGGTTCAATTGCTGGAACTGAAGCAGAAGAAGGTACTTTAGGGAATGCTGGTTTTGGTGCATTCTGGCGCTTAAATGATGCTTTATCTCTTCGTACTGAAGCTCGTGGTACTTATAACATCGATGAAGACTTCTGGAACTACACAGCTCTTGCTGGTTTAAACGTAGTGCTTGGCGGTCACTTGAAGCCAGCTGCTCCAGTAGTAGAAGTTGCTCCAGTTGAACCAGTACCAGTTCAACCACAGCCACAGCCACAGCCAAAAGAGTTGACTGAAGACCTTAACATGGAACTTCGTGTATTCTTTGATACGAACAAGTCTGACATCAAGCCACAATACAAGTCTGAAATCGCGAAAGTAGCTGAGAAATTAGCTGAATACCCGAATGCGACTGCACGTATTGAAGGTCACACTGATAACACTGGTCCACGTAAGTTAAACGAACGTTTATCTTTAGCTCGTGCTAACTCTGTTAAATCAGCGCTTGTTAACGAATATAACGTTAACGAATCTCGCTTGACGACTCAAGGCTTTGCTTGGGATCAACCGATTGCTGACAACAAGACTAAAGAAGGTCGTGCCATGAACCGTCGCGTATTCGCTGCGATCACTGGTAGCCGTACTGTTCTTGCACAGCCAGGTCAATAAGCTCAATAATTTGAGTTTTTGAACTGAATAAAAAAGCGACTCGGATGAGTCGCG
>NZ_JANHGP010000004.1:0-27280 GCF_024494585.1 Acinetobacter sp. 5862 | reverse complement strand
CTTCATTGATGACTTTATTCTCGATAAAAATCATCTCCTACCACAGAGAATCTATAAATAATAGTGCGTAAGTCCTAAAGATTTAAATTGACCTGAACGCTTGAATTTTGTCGCCTTGCCCATACTTCATCCCTATCTATGAATGACCAAGATGTGGCAGTTCGGGTTTAACCCTATGAGCATTCACGCCAAAAGGACTGTACATGTTTAAGAACTTTTTTCAACGGAGATCATCAATGGCTAATGAGCAAAATGAGCAAGCTCAAGACATTCAAAATGAGCAACAAACTGAACAAACTCAAGCTGAAGGTGTAGAGCAAGCAAACGAGCTTAGCGTTGAAGATTTACAAGCGCAAATCACCAAACTCGAAGAAAGCTTGAAACTTGAAAAAGCCCGTACCGCAAATGCCGTGTACGAAGCACAAAAGAGTGTTGAACGTATCCAGCGTGAATCTGAAAAACACAAAGATACCGTTCTTGAGAAATTTGCTAAAGAGTTGTTGGATTCAGTCGACAATCTTGAACGTGCGATTCAAGCCGCTGGTGATGAACAAACACCTTTACTTGAAGGTGTAAAGCTGACTTTGAAATCGCTACTGACAACACTTGAAAAATTTGGTGTGGTTGAAGCAGATACACAAAATGGTTTCAACGCAGATCTTCATCAAGCAGTCGGTATCGATCCAAACGCTCAAGCGAACCAAATCGGCACTGTATTACAAAAAGGTTATACCTTAAATGGTCGCCTACTCCGCCCAGCAATGGTGATGGTTGGTCAATAAATTGACGTTGAGCATTTAAAATTTTGCTCAAAACACAATAATTCGAGAGTTTTTTGATTTTTTTTCATAAAAATGCTTGAAAAAAACCGATTGACTCTCATATCGAATAACAAGCAAATCCCCTTTTAAATTCCATTTATTAAATAGGAAATCAGGGGGTTCACAAAATTTTAGAGGAACATCCCAAATGGCAAAAATTATTGGTATTGACTTAGGTACTACCAACTCATGTGTTGCTGTACTTGAAGGCGATAAAGTAAAAGTAATCGAAAATGCTGAAGGCGCACGTACAACTCCATCAATCATCGCTTATAAAGATGGTGAAATTTTAGTTGGTCAAAGTGCTAAACGTCAGGCTGTAACAAACCCGAAAAACACTTTATTCGCAATCAAGCGTTTAATCGGTCGTCGTTATGAAGATCAAGCGGTTCAAAAAGACATCGGTCTTGTACCTTACAAAATCATCAAAGCAGACAATGGTGATGCTTGGGTTGAAGTAAACGACAAAAAATTAGCACCTCAACAGATCTCTGCTGAAATCTTGAAAAAGATGAAGAAAACTGCAGAAGACTATTTAGGTGAAACAGTTACTGAAGCGGTGATTACAGTTCCTGCTTACTTTAATGATGCTCAACGTCAAGCAACTAAAGATGCGGGTAAAATTGCAGGTCTTGATGTTAAACGTATCATTAACGAACCAACTGCTGCCGCTCTTGCGTTCGGTATGGACAAAAAAGAAGGTGACCGTAAAGTTGCAGTTTACGACTTAGGTGGTGGTACATTCGACGTATCAATCATTGAAATCGCAGACCTTGATGGCGACCAACAAATCGAAGTGTTATCAACAAATGGTGATACTTTCCTTGGTGGTGAAGACTTTGATAACGCGTTAATTGAATTCTTGGTTGAAGAATTTAAGAAAGAACAAAGTGTGAACTTGAAAAATGATCCACTTGCGTTACAACGTTTGAAAGAAGCTGCTGAAAAAGCAAAAATCGAGCTTTCTTCATCAAATGCAACTGAAATCAACCTTCCATACATCACCGCTGATGCAACTGGTCCTAAACACTTAGTGATCAATGTAACGCGTGCAAAACTTGAAGGTTTAGTTGCTGATTTAGTTGCTCGTACAATCGAGCCTTGCAAAATCGCGCTTAAAGATGCTGGTCTTTCGACTTCAGACATCTCTGACGTAATTTTAGTTGGTGGTCAGTCTCGTATGCCACTTGTACAACAAAAAGTACAAGAATTCTTTGGTAAAGAGCCACGTAAAGACGTGAACCCTGATGAAGCGGTTGCAATCGGTGCTGCGATTCAAGGTGCTGTATTGTCTGGTGACAAAACTGACGTTCTTTTATTAGACGTAACACCATTAACTTTAGGTATCGAAACAATGGGCGGTGTATTAACACCAATCATTGAGAAAAATACTACGATTCCTGCGAAGAAATCACAAGTGTTCTCTACTGCTGCTGACAACCAGCCTGCTGTAGATATTTCTGTTTACCAAGGTGAACGTAAAATGGCTCAACAAAACAAATTGTTGGGTAACTTCCAATTAGGCGATATCCCACCTGCTCCACGTGGCGTACCGCAAATTGAAGTATCGTTCGACATCAACGCTGACGGTATCTTAAAAGTATCGGCTAAAGATAAGAGCACTGGTAAAGAGCAATCAATCCAGATTAAAGCGAACTCAGGTTTGTCTGATGCTGAAATCGAAGCAATGATTAAAGATGCTGAAGCGAATGCTGAAGAAGACCGTAAATTTGAAGAGTTAGCGAAAGCTCGTAACGAAGCAGATGCTTTAGTATCTAGCTCGAACAAAGCAGTTAAAGATCTAGGTGACAAAGTGACTGAAGATGAAAAAACTGCAATCGCTACAGCGGTTTCTGAGCTTGAAGCAGCAACTAAAGAAAATGATGTTGAAGACATCAAAGCGAAAACTGAAGCTTTACAAAACATCTTGATGCCAATCACTCAACGTGCTTATGAACAAGCACAAGGTGCTGGCGGCGCAGAAGGTTTTGATCCAAATGCATTCCAAGGTGGTGATGCGGGTCAACAACAAAAAGCGGATGATGGCGTTGTAGATGCTGAGTTCACAGAAGTTAAAGATGACAAAAAATAATTTGTCTCTTTAAAAAGGACCGCGCGAAAGCGCGGTTTTTTTATTTTAAGATTCATTATTTTGATCGAAATATAGTTCACCTAAAATCGGCATAAATAATGGTTCGACTCCAGAAGCTTTTATTTCTTCTAAAAATTCAGGAATATTCACCCCTGGCAACAACTGAGGAACGTCATCAATCGGTGTCACCATGCTATCCCAATGACACGGAATAATATATTTTGGCTTGAGTAGCCGCACTACATCCTTAACATAGTTGGGACGATACTTACGTCCAATCGCGCATAGACACACAATATCAGCCTCTCGCCCCTGCAATTCCTGCTCGATAAAGTCGGCTGAATCAATATGCACCACACTGAGCTTGCCCGTATGAATCCACCAGTTGAAGACCTGACCATGCCGCAGATGATGAAATCTGGGCGGATAAGGCGGAGGTGTGGTCATATCCCCTGGTAAAGGCACAAGGCCAAACAGTGCCTTACCATGTATGGATGGTAAACCCACCACTTGCCATTGACCACAATCTATGATTTCTCTTCCCTTTGTTTCAAGCATTTGCGATTCAGACAAGCCTGCTGAACGTCCATACATTAAAGTCGCTTTGGATCCAATTAAACGTGCTCCTGTTTGCTTACAAACCTCAGGTGCATCTAAAATATGATCGTAATGAGCATGTCCAATCAATACATCATCTGCATTTGGTATATGTTGTCTGACTAATTCAGGATCACTCAATAAAGGCTGAGTAAACGTTTGGGTTAAGTTTGGACGACTGATAAAAGGATCAAGCACAACTGTACGATGCTGATCAGAAAGAATGAATCCCGCCGTCCCCAAATATTTGATTTTTAAATTTTTAACCTTTGCCTCAGCAGGAGAATCTGCTGTCCATACAGTATCAGGCGCTTTCAATAAATATTTCAGCATATTGTGCCTTAGTGTTTATTTTATTTATTCCTTCAGAATATGCATTAAAGCAGAATGTGATACATGTTGATATATTTTCCAGATATTTCTTATTCTTGTTATAGTTCAATTTATTTAGATCAAAAGTCTCTCTTAAACTGATTCATCTCATTTTCAGAAGAATAGAAAATACAATCATGCGCTTTTTAATTTTTTCAGGGTTAATTATTTTCTTATTAGGGTTAAGTTATCAAACTCAGAAACATCCTCAACTAAAATTCAATTCATTAGCTGACCGTATCACTCATCCAATAGATACTCGCCTGCGTTATCGAATCGCTGAGGTAGATCCTCGTTTTAAACTCAGTCTTGAACAAGTACAAGAAATTAGCCAACAAGCAACTCAAATTTGGAAAGATGGTACAGGACAGGATTATTTTGTTTATGACCCCAATGCCCAACTTGCGATTCACCTCATTTACGATGAACGCCAACAAGAAAGCGAACAACGCCGAGAACATATAACTCAACTCGAAGCGAATCAACAGGTATGGAAAGATAAAAAACAGCAATTAGACCAAATTGAACAAGAAATTATGCGGAGTAAGCAATTTTTAGATTTAAAACAACAACAACTCAATCAACAAATTCAGCAATATAATCAAGAGCAGCTTTCTGCTCAACACAACCAATCTGCATCTGGGAATTCGACATATTTTCAGCAGAAACAACAAGAGCTACAAAGTAATATTGAGTTAGTGCAACAAGAAGTTAATCAATACAATCAAAGAATTACTCAATTAAATCAAAAAATAGATGAACTTAACTCACTGGATCAACAACTAGATGCTTCAGTCAAACAATACAAACAACGCTTTCAACCACATTTATTTCATAAAGGCTTATTTAATGGAAAACAAATTTTAATCTATGAGTTTGAATCAGATAACGATTTACGATTAACACTAGCACATGAATTAGGACACGCCCTTGGTTTACAACATGCAAACAGCCCTCAAGCTTTAATGTACCCTATTATGAAAGATCAAGAGATGGACCATTTCCGTCTCACTCAGGCTGACCGTGATTTATTATTAACAAGATAGCCTTTTATGGCTGAATTCGCCCTACAACAAGAGATTCAAGTTTATAATCAAAAAACTCAGCAACTTAATCGAGATATTCAAAAACTCAATCAAAATAATAAGCAACTTGTAGCATCAACTCATCAATTTAATCAAACATTTCAGCCACGTTTGTTTCACAAAGGGCATTTCAATGGTAAACAGATTTTTATTTATGAATTTTCCTCAGTTGATGACCTGCGTTTAACGCTTGCACATGAATTTGGTCATGTATTGGGTTTAAAGCATACCAAAGATCGAAAATCACTGATGTATCCAAGAATCAAGGAACAAGATGCGAAGAACTTCCAACTCGCAGATGTCGATCTGGAACTACTCGGCTTTTCTCGTTAAGTCTCTGTTATAAGGATATGAGAAATCTATAAGCTGATGTTTTTAAAAAGATCGTAACAATGAGTCGATTCTTTTGATTTATTCATGTTATTGTGGTGTCAAAACATCATCTTAGTCTTAATGGAGATCAGCATGAGTTATTATCATATCCTCATTGAAGTGAATGACCACATCAGTACGATTGAACAGACTCGTGATATTGAAATCTTAGATATTCAGGATCTTAGTCCGTATCTTCATTCTATTTTGATCCCCTATTTCAATGAACATGAATTAGAGTTTGAAGATGAGAATCTTACTTATAATGAAGTTCTACATCTCGAAGTTAAACAAACGCTCTTGCCAATTGAACAGCTGATTGAAGAAGAACAAAAACAACTACCTAGCGATACAGATGTGACCATTACTGCTTACGAAATTTTTAATGATCGTGATTTAAGCCAAGATGTCACAGCAGTAATTTTTGATATTTTAGAAGCAGTGAAACTGGACGCTGCGCCATAATTGATCCATTAAATCAGGTGTATAGTTAAGCTATTCACCTGATTTTTTTCACCCCCAAAAATTTGATTATTTATTTGATATTTCTACTATAAAAATAATTTATTACACAAAATTAAATTTAACAAGATAAAACAAATATATATTTTAATCATAAACAATGGGGAAATAATGATGCGTATTTTAATTTTTAGCATAACAACAATTACTTTAAGCATTTTCAGCCATACTCATGCAACTACAGGGGTTTCCTCTATAGAAAATAAAACCGATATTGAATTACTATCATCAGGACAATGGCAAGACAATAAAGCAGGATTAGTTTGGATGCGTTGTGCTTTAGGGCAAACATGGACAGGAGTGGATTGTATTGGTAAACCATCTGAACTTAAATGGGAACAAATACAAAGTGAAATTAATACCAAAATCAACAATAACGGTTTTGCAGGACATTCAGATTGGCGATTACCTAGTATTAATGAATTAAAATCAACTTTTTTAAAGAAAAATGCTATTTTTAAAAGAAATATATACCTTTGGTCTAATACACCTTTAGGTTCAGAAGAGGATAGTTTTAGAGGGCTGAATGGTGCTGTGAATTATATTATAAACGATTCTTATCAGGATGCCATAAATCCTTGTTACCTCAATGATTGTAAAGCAAGTATCCGTTTAGTACGAAATATTTCTAAATCCCAAACGAATAGTTCAGTAGATTCTAGTACATACTTAGCAGAAGAGGAGCATAAGCGTAAAAAAGAGCATGAAGAAAGACTTCAACAAGAAGAAAAGCAACGACAAATAGAGATAGAACAAGCTCGCCATGAACAACAATTAGCGCAAGAACGCCAACGAGCTGAAGAAGAAAGAGAACGATCTCGCCAACAACGTAGAAAACAACAAGAAAAACAAGCTCGTCGTCAAGAACAATGGCAACAACTGGGTCAGGTTTTAGGTGCAGCAGCAACGGTTTATACAGCAAAACAGACGCAAAAAGCCAATACAGCCCGTTATTCAAAGCCTACACCAACTCCAACTTATACACCGTCACAAACCTCAGTATATACACCACCAGCTCCAATAACTCAGATCAATACACCAAGTTATAACCCTACTCCAACGATTAATTATCCGAATTCATCCACAAAAAATAAAGTAAATAGTTCAGAATATGAGGTGCATAACTGTCTAAGTATTAACAACAACCATCTACAAAATAATTGCAATTTTCCAGTATGGGTTTCACAATGTGCATATAAACCATCTTAGGACAAAAAAGTACAGCTTAATGCTTTTGAAATGGGTAGCTCTTTTGATTGTGAAAAAAATATTGGACTTGATAGTATAGCAGCGAGATCAAAAGACCCAGCCCGCTTAACAGGACAGAAAATTGTATGGTTCGCATGTAAAAAACCTGCGACACCTAAAAATACAATTTTTGATTCATCACGCCAGTTAATCACTGGTTACTGTGAATAGGGATTATCCCCCTCTTTATTGATAAAAAAGGGGGATTTTTATCACTGCATCATTTGTTTGGCCTGTTCCTGACGGAATGCCCGTAAAATTTGTTGACCAGCACGACCTGTAGGATTCAGGCCTAAGCGCGTTTGCTCTTGGCGAATGGCTTGACGACTTTTGTCTCCAATCAATCCATCCACCACACCAATATCATAACCTCGCTTGACCAAAAACTGCTGAATTTCGCGACGCTCTGCTCGAGAAGTCCCTGCATCATCCGTTGGCCAAGACGTTAAAAATGCTGTACCACCACGTAAACGATCAGATAGATGTGCAATTGCCAATCCATAACTTTCAGCAGCGTTATAGCTATAAATTGCATCAAAGTTTTTAAATACCAAAAATGCTGGGCCATTGGCACCTGCGGGTGTAATCAGTCCTGCTGGCGTACTGCCTGACAAATTGCCCTGAATCAAGGCTGTAGCATCCGCACGAGTCACACCCTGTGCAACCCAGCTATTCAGCGACCTTTTATTACGGCGGCTTTCACCTGCAACTGACATACCTTGTGGAATTGTCACTTCAAAGCCCCACGGCATACCTGTTTGCCACCCTGCCCGTTTTAGGAAATTGGCCGTTGAAGCCAGAGCATCTGTGGTACTTGAAACCAGATCACGGCGACCATCACCATCAAAATCTACTGCTAAGCGCTCGTAGGTCGATGGCATAAACTGGGTATGACCAAAAGCCCCTGCCCATGAACCATAGAGTTGATCTTGTGTTAAATCACTACGCTGTAAAACACGCATCGTCGCAAAAAATTCACTACGGAAATAACTTTGGCGGCGACCCTCGCAACTGAGCGTTCCCAAAGCCTGCAATAATGGATATTTACCTGAAATATCGCCGTAGTTACTTTCCACACCCCACACCGCCACTACAGTTTCTGCTGGTACACCATAAGCCTGTTCAACTCGATTTAAAACAGCACGATGTTGAGCAAGTTTTTGTTTGCCCACTTGGACACGCTCATCATCAACCAAACCTGATAAATAGTCCCAAATTGGAGTCGAAAATTCAGGCTGGTAATTTAATTTATCAATGACTGAATAATCAGGCGTTAGGTTTTGTGTATAACGATCATAAGTCGCACCAGATACCCCAGATGCAATTGCCTGAGAACGCAAGTTCGCAATACACGACTGGAAATTTGTATTTGGTGAATAGGTACTGTTGGATGGTGCTGTCGTTGTCGCTGGCACCGTTGCACCATTAATAATGAGTTCTGCATGCGCTTGATTAAATAAAGCAAATAAGGCAGTGCCTATAAATAGAGAAAAATGATGTTTCATGTCTTAACCAAAGTTTTTAAATTTAAATTTCCTGTTCACCTTAACACGCAGCCGCACTATGTTCCGTTTGGAAACGTAACTTTGAATTCATTTACTGTCTTTTAAATTTAAAGCCTAATTTTTAAATTCATAACTCCACCATCGTTTTAAATTTAAAAGTTACCAACACCCTTCATTTAAATTCAAAACAAGCATCAATCACTATCTGTATGTTTGAATTTAAAAATAACTTCATATCAACCATGTTTTTGAATTCAAAAATAGATAGTTCATTTAAATTCATTCCAATTTACTAAAACAGCTCAAACCCACACACTATTCCTTACATTTCATAAAATTAAAATCAAAATAGATATCCACAGTCTCAAAATTTAAATTCAAAACACAGCAACACCTTTGGTTTTAAATTTAAAAAATGCATATTTTTGAATTTAAACCACAACACTCAACAACCCAGCATAATTTAAATTCAAATTTTTCATACTATTTTAAATTCAAAAGCCCAGCTTAAAGTTATCCACAGCACTCCAAAAATGGTATCGCGCATTTTTTAAATTTAAAACTTTAAATTCAAAAAATCATACGCAATAAAAAAGCGATCCAAAGATCGCTTTTAGATAATGTGGATAAGTTTAGAGATTCATATCATCTGTCAGTGCTAATGGAACTGGTAAAATCTGAGCTAATTGGCGGCATAATACGGTCAATTCATCACTATTGTTCGGCATCAAAGTAATATGACCAAGCTTACGACCAGCACGCTCAGACTTATTATAAAGATGTAAATGCGCACCTTTCAGTGCTAAAACATCTTCTGATTTCGGGTGTTGACCAATGATATTGATCATCACTGTTGGACGCACAACATCGGTTGCTCCTAGCGGCAAGCCTGCTACTGCACGGATATGATTTTCAAACTGCGAGCAAATCGCACCTTCAATCGACCAATGTCCTGAATTATGAACACGACATGCCATTTCATTGGCATAAAGCCCTTGTTCAGTCACGAATAATTCAAGTGTAAGTACACCCACATAATTAAGATGATTCAACAACCGAGTAATATAGTCTTGTGCAACTGGTTGTAAATCTGTGCTATTTGGTGCAGGAACGATTGAGTGTGACAATATGCCATTGTGATGATGGTTTTCAGCAAGTGCCCAAGTTTTGACATCACCATCTTGACCACGCACCGCAATAATCGATACTTCACGGCTAAATTTCACAAAACTTTCTGCAATCAAGCTTTTGGCAGGCCCTAATTCAGCCCAAGCTGTATCAATTTGATCTTCAGAACGTAATACGAACTGACCTTTACCATCGTAGCCGCCTGTTACAGTTTTTAATACGATAGGTAATCCAAGTTCAGCCACGGCTTGTTTTAAGCTCTCTAGGCTATCCACAGCACGATACGGTGCAACTGGAATACCGAGTTCATCAAACAAACTTTTTTCTGCCAAGCGATTTTGTGCTGTCGCCAAAGCAAGGCGAGGAGGGTGCAGTGTTTTGGTTTGGGTCAAAACATCTACATCAGCAACAGGCGTATTTTCAAATTCAAGACTGAATACATCGGCACTTGCGATGAAATCTTGTAGCGCTTGTGGATTTTTACTTGAAAATACAGGACCTAAAATAGCTGCTGGGCAGTCTGTTTCGGCTTCGAAAAAGCTACATTGAATATTGAGTGGTAAAGCTGCTTGCGCCATCATACGCCCAAGCTGTCCACCACCAAAAATACCGATGGTTTTATTCATGATTGGCCCCGTTATACTTGACCAGGAATGTTATTGTTCGATACTTTTTCGGTTTGAGCTGTGCGGAAATCAGCCACATTTTTAGCAATATCTGGGCGGGTTAAACCTAGAATTTGCGCTGCAAGAATTGCCGCATTGGTTGCACCTGCCTGACCAATCGCTAAAGTCCCAACAGCAATACCCGCTGGCATTTGTACAATCGAAAGCAATGAGTCAACGCCATTTAAAATTGAAGATTTAACAGGCACGCCAAGCACAGGTAAATCAGTTTTAGCAGCACACATCCCAGGTAAATGCGCCGCGCCACCCGCACCTGCAATAATCACCTGAATACCACGATCACGTGCTGTTTCAGCATATTCAAATAAACGATCTGGCGTACGGTGCGCAGAAACCACCTCAGCTTCAAAAGGAACACCCAATTGTTTGAGCATATTAGCGGTATGTTCAAGTGTTGCCCAATCTGATTGAGAACCCATGATAATTCCGACTAAAGGTTGGCTATCTGTTGCGACCGCATTCATTGGCTTTTCCAAAACATGATAAAAATAGGGAAATGTCTCGACTTACGCCAAGCACAAAGGAATAAATTAGCAAATATTATAGCGGTTTTTTCAGGCATCCCCAACTAAAGAACATTAGGGCAGTAGCCGAAAAATTAGCTCTGGTTACGGAACACAAAATAGACACAGCCCATTAAGCAAAACATCGCCCAGACATAATCCAACTTGAATGGTTGTTTAAACAGAAAAATCATAAAGGGCACAAACACAATCAGCGTAACAACTTCTTGGGTGATTTTCATTTCGCCCAAACTCCAACCCTGTTGATTTAATAGTTTAGTTGCAGGAATCATAAAACTATATTCCAATAGAGCAATCAACCAACTAAACAAAATCGCTTGCCAAAGCGGCGCATTGTGTAAAATTTTCAGATGCCCATACCACGCCATCGTCATAAAACAGTTAGAAATGATCAACAAACATAATGCTAAAAGTGTAGGGCTCAATCGGATGTCCTTTTATAAAAATAAGGGCTGAATCATTTGCATTTGAATACATTAGAATAACGTTAAAATCACTCAATTTTAAGTTAATAACAACAACGAATTTTGACTATCTTTTCAATGTCAGCCTTGCTATCGTTGCGATTGATTTTTATTGATAACGACAATCATACACACGAGATTAGTGCTGTATGTAAAGCAGTGGAGAAGGCGCATTATGCATCTGCATATTTTAGGTATTTGTGGCACATTTATGGGGTCTTTGGCTCTGTTAGCACGAGATTTAGGACATAAAGTCACAGGTTCAGATGCCAATGTTTATCCACCCATGTCGACTCAACTGGAAAATGCAGGTATTGAATTGATGCAGGGCTATGACCGTAGCCATTTACAACCGCATCCTGATCTTGTGATCGTCGGCAATGCCATGAAACGTGGTATTGATGCGATTGAATACATGTTAAATGAAGGCCTGCCTTATATTTCTGGCCCACAGTTTTTGGCAGACCATGTCTTGCAAGGCAAACATGTACTCGGTGTCGCAGGGACACATGGCAAAACAACTACTACAACCATGTTGGCTTGGGTGCTGGATCAGGCAGGTTTAAACCCTGGCTTTTTGATTGGTGGCGTACCACTGGGTTTTAGCGAAAGCGCACGTTTAGGTGGTGGAAAATATTTCTGTGTAGAAGCCGATGAGTATGATTCTGCCTTCTTCGATAAGCGTTCTAAGTTCGTTCACTATCATCCAAAAACTGCGATTTTAAATAACCTTGAATTTGATCATGCCGACATCTTTGATGACCTCGCTGCCATTCAAAAACAGTTTCACCATTTAGTGCGTACTATTCCAAGTGAAGGTCGTATTATTGCGCCGATTACTGAAACCAATCTTGATGAAGTGCTAGAACAGGGCTGCTGGACGCCTGTGGTTCGTACCAGTCTTGAGCCAAATGACCAAGCTGCTTTATCTGCGGAGCTGATCAGTGCTGATGGCAGTCATTTTAACGTGCTTGAACACGGTCAAGTGATTGGTGAAGTGAAATGGAACATGACAGGGCAACACAGTGTTGCCAATGCTTTAGCCACCATTGCCGCAGCTCAGCATGTCGGTGTAACGATTGAACAAGCCTGTGAAGCTTTATCCAACTTCGGTGGGGTAAAACGCCGTATGGAGCTGTTAGGTACGGTGCGTGGTATCGAAGTCTATGATGACTTTGCCCATCATCCAACCGCAATTGAAACCACGCTGGACGGCGCACGTAAGCGTCTAGGCGAACGTAAACTGTGGGCAATCATTGAGCCACGCTCTAACACCATGCGTATGGGCAGCCATAAAGATGGTTTGGCACATTCAGCACGTTTAGCCGATGAAGTGATCTGGTATCAACCAGAAGGCTTGGACTGGGATTTACAGCCTGTGATTGCCGCTTCATCAAACAAGGCCGAAGTCAGCCGTTCGCTGGATGAGATCATTGCCCGTGTGGTGAATGAAGCAGGTGAGGGCGATGCTGTGGTGATCATGTCCAATGGTGGTTTTGGTGGATT
This sequence comes from Acinetobacter sp. 5862, assembly GCF_024494585.1. NCBI lineage: Bacteria > Pseudomonadati > Pseudomonadota > Gammaproteobacteria > Moraxellales > Moraxellaceae > Acinetobacter > Acinetobacter sp. 5862. The sequence continues at coordinate 14,358 of NZ_JANHGP010000004.1, read as the reverse complement.
ACACCAAAAGTTGATTACGGCTTTGTCGTAATCTAGCCTATAGCACACTTTCATAATTCAATCTTGTCACGGTATTTATTTACTACGGTGACAGGCGGCATGGATGCCGCCCGTTGAGCAGGGGTTACATGGACGTACCCTCTGCTCAACAAAGGATTTTTGTTACCTTGCGGAGTAAACTCCTCACCCATGAAAAGTAAGGAAATGCCTATACAAAAACAATTAAACCTATTCAGTCTATATGAGGCTGTGCAGCCTTTTCCAAATGAAACATATCCAATCCATTTATTGTAATTAACTCAATTTATTTACCAGTTTTAAAGGCAAAATCTTCATTGCTATCCCCATTGGCAACCACGGCCACTGCGGAACATAAGCCTTTACTGATTCCTTCTCAATGGCTTTCACCAACGCCTTGCAACCTGTCTTTTCATCCACTTCAAACGGTAGTTTTTTCGCACCCTCATTCATTTCAGTACGAATATAACCAGGGAAAATGGTTGAAACTTTAATTGGCGTATCCAACAACTCTGCACGAATGCCTTCCGCTAAATGTGCCACTGCTGCTTTACTCGCAGCATAGGTCGACAAATGCTTCGGTAAACCGCGCATTGCACTCATTGAGGAGATCACCACCAAATGACCTTTATTTTGCGCTCTAAAGATTTCAACCGCGGCTTCACATTGCGCCAATGCCGAAATAAAATTGGTTTCAGCCGTAGCGCGGTTTACATCAAAATGACCCTTACCGATACGGCGACCTTCACCCACACCTGCATTGACAATAATTCGGTCAATCGTTCCAAATTCTTGCTGAAAGGCTTTAAAAACCGTAAACACATCATCGTAATGGGTCACATCAAGGGTTTTAATCTTAACCTGAATCGAAAACTGGCTTTGTAGCTCCTGTTTGAGTGTTTCCAAACGTTCCAGCCGCCGTGCACACAACGCAAGATTATAGCCTTTGGCAGCAAATTCACGCGCCATACCTGCGCCCAAACCCGAGCTTGCCCCTGTAATTAAAATGGTCTTTGCCATGCCTGCCACCTATTTTTTAAATCCATGTTAAAAGTTCAGCATCACGTATTTTTAAATAATGATGCTCATTAAAGCTCAGTAATTGCAAACGTCCATCTGTCCAACGCAGTGTGGTAATACTGGCATTGGCAATCGACCAATTTAGCGCAAAGATCTGCTTTGCATTCAAACCTAATACTTTACCTACCGCCACAGAAATCACGCCACCAGAACTAAATACGACGGCTTGACGATGCTTGGTCATATCAATACTTTCGCAAAGCGATTGCAATGCTTGCTCAACACGTGATTGAAAGCCTAACCATGTTTCATGATATTCATGGTCATATTGCGCTCCAATCCAGCGGTCTATTGCACCATCAAAGATTTTGGCCAGATAAGCACGTGGATTGGCCATCAATTCAACATCCTGTTTCAGCAATTCAGGCTGATTAAAATGCGGTTCATATTGAGCAAAGACATGCTGATGATCAAACTCATTCCACGCCGATTCGGTTTGAATGGATGCATTATGGAAACTTTGCGATAAAGCGAGTTGTGCCGTCTGCTGATGACGTTGCATTGAACCTGCAACCACTAAAGGCGTTTGTTTTAGGGTTTGTTTAAAAAAATCACCCACAACCTGTGCCTGTTGTTCACCTTTAGCTGAAAGCTGATCGTAGCTCGCTGCACCAAACGACGCTTGCCCATGCCGCACCAAATAAATTGTGCTCATCGTTTTAAAATATCCTGTAGTTTTGCAGCATATTCAGGAATCAATGGACGTGCTTCAGTATTGTTTTGCGCAATCAGTTTTAAGGCCCGAATATGTAAGGCATGAATCAAAATCCAAAAATCCTTAAAGGCGGGATTATCAGTTTGCTGATGGTAATAACGATAATAAATCTGTTGCGCAATCACGGCTAAACGGAACAAACCAAACACTTCATAAAAGGCCCAATTCGTTGGTTGCAAACCTGTTTTTTCCAGATAGTAATCCACCACCTGTTGACGTGTCAGCATACCTTTTAAATTGGTCGGTTGACGGCGGCTTGATTTCATCAGCGCATCATCATCCTCTTGAATCCAGTAGGCAAGGGCGCTGCCCAAATCCATCAATGGATCACCGAGTGTTGCCATTTCCCAATCCAGCACACCAATCACTTTTGTAGGTTGTTGTGGATCTAAAATGACATTATCAAAACGCCAGTCATTATGAATCACGCAAGTTTTAGCATCGGCAGGGATATGTTCCAACAACCACTCACGCACAAAAGCAAAATCAGGTACATTTGGCGTGAGTGCTTTGCTATAACGTGCATCCCAACCTTCGACTTGACGGCGACAATAACCTTCACCTTTGCCCAGTTGTTCCAATTCTGTACCTTGATACGGCACTTGATGCAACTCAATCAGCTTATCCAGCACATTCAAACACAGTTGCTGAACCTGTTGCTCATCTAACTGTAATTCTTTGGGTAGGTTGGCACGTGGAATAATGCCTTCAATCCGTTTCATCACATAGAAATCACAGCCAATTACGCTCTCGTCCTGACACAGTGCCATCATTTCGGGCAGGACAGGGTAGAACGGCGCAAGATGCTTCTGCACATTGTATTCACGTTCCATATCATGTGCTGATTTGGCTTTGGTGCCTTTCGGTGGACGGCGTAAAATTAGATCTGCATTGTCATATTGCAGGCGATAAGTCCAATTCGATGCACCCCCCGAATATTGGGTGACTTGTGCCTGTCCTTGTAGATTTATACCTTGGTCTTTTAACCACGTTTCCACTGCGGAAATATCCAGTTCTTCGCCATGCCGAACCTGACCACCCACATCAATCACTGCCATTTTCTTATATCCTTATCAACGACCATAGCCACGTTTTTTGAGTTCTAGTTTAGCAATCATGCCCTTATGTACTTCGTCTGGTCCATCAGCTAAACGTAAACTGCGTGCTTGATTAAAGAATGCAGTCAGTGGTGTATCACGTGACACACCTTCGCCGCCATGAATCTGAATCGCCATATCCACCACATTTTGCAATACGGTTGGTGCAACCACTTTGATTGCAGAAATTTCGGTGAGTGCCGCCATATTACCTAAAGTGTCCATCTTGTAAGCCGCATACAGCGTTAATAAACGGGCTTGGTCGATTTGCACACGGGCTTCTGCCACACGTTCTAAATTCCCACCCAACTTTAATAATTCTTTGCCAAATGCTTTACGGGACATGCCACGATCAATCATCAACTCTAAGGCTTTTTCAGCTGCGCCAATACAACGCATACAATGATGAATTCGTCCAGGCCCTAAACGCCCTTGAGCGATTTCAAAACCTTGCCCAGCGCCGCCAATAAAGCTGCTGACGGGTACACGCACATTGTCAAAACTGACCTGTCCATGCCCATGCGGCGCATCGTAATCACCAAACACAGGCAACATTCTTTCAATCGTCACGCCTTGCGTTTCAATCGGTACTAAGACCATCGAATGTTGATGATGACGGTCTTTACTCTCGTCAGGGGTATAAGCCATGAAGATAATCACTTTGGCATTAGGATCACCCAAGCCCGATGACCACCATTTACGCCCATTCAGGACGATTTCATCACCATCAATCACTGCCGTGGCTTGCATATTAGTGGCATCACTGGAAGCCACGGCGGGTTCAGTCATACAGAACACTGAACGGATTTCCCCTGCAAGCAAAGGTTGCAACCATTGCTGTTTTTGTGCCTCGCTACCATAGCGCCATAACACTTCCATATTGCCGCTATCAGGTGCATTACAGTTAAATACGGTGGGTGCAAGTAAGCTACGTCCAGTCAGTTCGGCAATATGCGCATATTCCTGAACCGATAAACCAGCACCCAATTCCGCATCGGGCAAAAACATATTCCATAAGCCAGCCGCTTTAGCCTTATCTTTCAATTGTTGTAATTGTTCAGGCCACTGCCACTTGGTCCAGTCACCATCCACATTGCGATGATGGACGTCATCCCAAAATACCTTTTCGATCGGTTCAATTTCTTGTTGGATAAAGGCTTTGGTTCGTGCAATAAAATCCTGTGCGCGTTCAGACAATCCAAACATCATCATTTCCCTCAAAGTAAAAATTTGGCGAAGCTTGATTCGCTGCTTTACATCACCATAAGCGAAAATTTATTATGAATGAAATGATTTTATTTTATTCAAAACTATGAATCAAATTCATAATACTAGCCCATTGGAAGTGGCTCACTTTCATCGTATTGATATTAATTTATATCCGCTGTTTATTGCGATTTTTGAACAAAAGAGCATTTCTAAAGCTGCCCAATTGTTGTGTATCAGCCAATCTGCTGTCAGTCATGCTTTACAACGTTTACGTGTACAACTTAAAGATGAGCTGTTTGTGCGTAGTGGGCAAAAAATGCTGCCTACGCCTTATGCTGAGCAGATTTATCAGCCGATTCAAATGGCTTTATTGAGTATTCAAAAAATCGCTATGCCTCAGCAAGATTTTAGGCCGAGCATGCTACAAAGTATAAAAATCGCGATTCATGATGAAATCGAACCCATTATTTTTCCTCAATTGGTCAATCACTTTGCCAAGCAAAATCTCAATATCCAGTTTTTTAGTTCTAAACTTGATCGTAAAAATATGTTGGCTGATTTGTCAGCACAACAAATCGATTTTGTGATTGACTTAGTACAACCGTATCAAGCTCATTTACAGTTTGAAAACCTGATTGAAGATTATTTTGTGGTCTGCACACAGCAAACTAAAATGAATTTATCGCTCTATTTATCATCACCGCATATTGGTGTGTCATCACGGCGTACGGGGTTATTATTGGAAGATATTTATCTTAATCGGCAACAATTGTCTCGGCAAATTTTTCTACGCTGCCAGCACTATTCAACAGCTTTACAGGTCTTAGCGCAGCACCCAAATGCAATACTGACTATCCCTCAAAGTATTCTAAAACATCTACACTATTCAAAAGATTTACAGATTCATGCACTTCCGATTGAATTACCCAAAATCAATATGGGTATGTATTGGCATGAGCACGTAAAACACAATCCTCGACATCAATTTTTACGCACAGAGATTTTGAAAATTTTTAATCCTGACCTAATTTGCTGAAGATTTGCACATTTGCTAAAAATGTGTAATTCTATACACACATTTGGATGTCACCATCCATACAGAATTCGTTTGACAAGGGGAGTAGCCTCCTCCAAACCTAGGTAGTATAGTTAAAATACTTAGGTGTCAGAGCTTCGTCATTACACTTTGCAAAAAGTCGGACTCTGAGCATCGCAATCGATTTGTGATGTAGGCAAGACCTTGATCATGTTGAAACAGATGTATTTATTCATCTGGCAACTGGTCAAGGTTTTTTTATGCCCAGTTGCTAGATAGGGAGTTGTGATGGAAACTATCGGTAATCTATGGCTGTATGTCGTATTCTTCGGCCTTGTCACAGTCATGCTTTTGGTCGATTTTTTAGGCTTTAAACAAAAACAAAACCAAGATGTTCCAATCAAGCAAGCGGCTTACTGGAGTATTGCTTGGGTCACTGTAGCAGTGCTATTTGGTGGGGGCTTGTGGCTCTATCTACAGCAAACAGTAGGACTCACCCTTGCGAATCAAAAAACCATGGAATACTTCGCAGGTTATCTACTGGAAAAATCACTGGCAATTGATAACGTCTTCGTTTGGCTGATGATCTTCGCAGCTTTTGCAATTCCACCTGCATTGCAACGTAAAATCCTACTCTACGGCGTACTCGGCGCAATTGTCTTAAGAACCATTTTTATCTTTATTGGGGCTTGGTTCGTACAAGAATTTTCTTGGGTACTTTATATTTTCGGTGCATTCCTTGTTTATACAGGTTTTAAATTCCTGAAAGGTCAAGACGAAGAAACCAATATTGAAGATATTAAATTACTGAAATGGTTACGCAAACACATGCGTATTACCCCTCAACTTGAAGGTAATAAATTTTTCGTCCGTCAAAATGGCGTGTTATGGGCAACACCTTTATTTTTAGTTTTAATCTTAGTTGAAGCATCTGATGTTATTTTCGCGGTTGACTCTATTCCTGCAATTTTCGCTGTAACCAGTGACCCGTTCATTGTATTAACAGCGAACTTAATGGCGATTTTGGGTTTACGTGCAATGTTCTTCCTGTTGGCTGGTGCCGCAACCAAACTGCATTACCTACCGTATGGTCTGGGCATTATCTTACTGTTCATCGGTGCAAAAATGTTGTTGCTTGATGTGTTCCATATGCCAATCTGGATTTCATTGGGCTTTATCGTACTGGTACTCAGTATCACTGCTTATCTATCATTACGTCATAATAAAAAGCAGTTGCAATCTTAATTAGTTAAATTCAGGCATTTGATAAATTCAGGTGCCTGAACAATTAAATCATAAAAATAGACTGTACATTAAAAAAACAGATCAATATCATATGGCGGCTTAAAGCTTTTATCTTTCCTAATCAGAAACATAATAAAACAAGGGCTGTTCACATCAATGTCGATCAGGTCAATTAAAATGAGTGGGGTCTCATGCGTTCTAAAAAAATTAATCTTGTGGTGGTGCCATTGCTACTCACTGCATGTAGCCACAATGATGGACCTCTAGTACAAGATGTTTATAACAATCAATATGATTGTGCAACAGACTGGAATACTGAAACTTGTGAAGAAGAAAATAGCTCAGGGGGTGGAAGTTCTACTGCTGGCGTTCGTTATTATGGTGGTTTTGGTTCTGGGCGTTATTTAGGACCGCAATATTATCAACATAATCGTGAAGTCTCTTTTAAAGGCAACACCTTGAGACCACATACCAATCTCAGTGTGGGACAACCTTCAATTTCAACCACTGCAAAACGCTCTTCTGTATCATCACCTATTCGTGGCGGTTTCGGTCGTGGCGGCTCATCATTTGGCGGCTAATTAAAAGACTGAAACTCAAGATGAAAAGAAAAATATTAACCCCCCGCACAGACTGGCAACTTGAGCACCAAAAGATTGGTTTTGACTACTTTAATTTACCCTCACTGGATGGCTCAATTTACTGGTCAGAAGGAATTGCCTACGAATTTACACTGAAGCAAATTGAGCAGCTTGAAGATGCAGCTAATGAACTGCATCAAATGTGTTTAGCTGTGACAAGTGATTTGATTCAACGCGGTAATTATCCTGATTATTTCCAGATTCCAGTTGCTGCAATTCCACAAATCGAGCAGTCTTGGCGACAAAATGCGCCGATGCTGTATGGACGCTTTGACTTTGCCTATGATGGGCGCAATATCAAAATGCTGGAATACAATGCTGATACTCCCACAGGACTGTTAGAGGCATCAGTAGCACAATGGCTATGGATCGAACAAGTATCTGGGATTTCGAATCGAGATCAGTTTAACAGTATTCACGAGGACTTGATTAAGCGTTGGCGAACCATTCTACCGCGAGGAAGTCACGTGCATTTCGCAGCCTGTCAAGAAGCAGGGCGAGAGGATTGGGGCAATCTAGAATATTTAATGGATACCGCCTTTCAGGCACATCTACAGGTCTCTGAACTCTCAATGGAAAATATTGGCTGGAATGGACAATGTTTTGTTGATCTAAATAATCGACCGATTCAAAACCTATTCAAGTTATATCCTTGGGAATGGATTTGGGAAGAATCATTCTCTCAATATCTGAGTCCGCAATCGAATTGGATCGAACCATGTTGGAAAATGCTGCTCTCTAATAAAGCAATTTTAGTGGAGCTTTGGAAACGCTATCCAAATCACCCTCTTTTGGTCGAGACTCATCATTTTAATCCCCAGCAAAAATTCTCTGGCAAATGGGTGAAAAAACCGATCTTAGCAAGGGAAGGGGCGAATATTCGAGTGTTGCAAGATGGTCAGGATCAGGGCGCTGCTTCTGGTAGTTTCTATTTTGATGACTATGATAAATATGGCTATGTGGTACAAAAATGGGTAGAGACTCCATTGTTTGCTGGTCAGTTACCCACGCTGGGTTTATGGATGGTGGGACATCAGTGTGCAGGCATGTCGATTCGTGAAGACTGTTATGACATTATTGGCAATGATGCCCATTTTGCCGCGCATTATTTTATAGAGTAAATCTAGATAACAATCATCAATCGGTCAGGATTTAATGACATACATCCTGACCGTATCAAGTTTAAATCGTATGATCTTTCACCCGTTTCATATAAGACACTAAGCGAGTGAAAAATAAAACTTGCAGAAAAATGGTAAAAGCCGAAACACACCATTCGTACCACATTTCAAATGCGGTTTGCGCTAAACCAAAATATTGATAAACTCCCAATAAAACTAGCCCAAAAACAATGCCAAACACAGTATTTTGCATCAGAATAGGAAAGGACAACGCCGTGACCCGATTTAAGAAATGGACACCTTGATCAGCACCATTGGCTTGATAAGTCCGTTGAATCCCAATCAGCATAATCAGTAGGGTCAATGCAGCTTCAATCCCAATCACTCGAATATCAGAATAAGGCGAATACATACCGTAATAGTACACAGCACTCACGACCAATGCCGCTGCGAGATAATAGTTTTTATAATGTTGTTTACTTAGAGTATCTTCAGCCAACTCATGCGCTAAAGCTTTGGTATTCCAATAATACATGTGTATTTTTCTCAAGAAGTATCATTATTGCTGACAATTTACGTATTTACACCGAAAAGTAAAGTGAATTGATCCAATCAATTACTCATACCTCGCTCGGCTTTCTATACTTAAATTAGACGAATAATCCAGTAAAACGAGCAAAATCGAGTACAATCAATCGAAAAAATAAATTAGTAGGTTGTTATGACTTTGGCTACTCCCATCACTGTTATTCGTGGTCGCTTCTTAGATATTCAAAAAACTGTTGCTCAAGCAAATCAAATTGCAGATCAAGTCCGTTATCTCGAAGATGGTGTCCTCATCACGGAACAAGGCAAAATTCGCTGGTTTGGGACATGGGAAGATGCTCAAGACCATCTACCAATCAATATTGAAATTCAGCATTATCCAGAGCAACTGATCATCCCAGGCATGATCGATACGCATATTCACTTCCCACAAACGGAAATGGTCGGTGCTTACGGCGAACAACTTTTGAGCTGGTTAAACACTTATACGTTCCCAACTGAAATCCAGTTTAAAGACAAAGCTTATGCGAGCGAGATCGCCAAGTTTTTTGTGAATGAACTGCTTAAAAATGGCACAACCACTGCACTGGTATTTTGTACGGTTCATCCTGAATCAGTAGATGCTTTATTTGAAGCCGCAGAACAGCATCAGATGCGCCTAATTGCGGGCAAGGTGATGATGGACCGTCATGCACCAGAAGCCCTGTGTGATAGCGCAGAGAGCAGCTATGACGACTCTAAGGCACTCATTGAGAAGTGGCATGGTCAAGGTCGTGCGTTATATGCCATCACACCACGCTTTGCTCCAACCTCTACACCTGAACAACTTGAAAGAGCAGGGCAACTCAAAGCTGAATATCCTGATGTGTATGTACATACACATCTAAGCGAAAATAAAGATGAAATTGCATGGGTTAAAGATTTATTTCCTGAACAAAAAGGCTATCTGGATGTCTATCATCATTATGGCTTAACGGGTCAGCGTTCTGTATTTGCTCACTGCGTTCATTTAGAAGATGCTGAATGGCAATGTATGCATGAGACCGACTCTGCAATTGCGTTCTGTCCAACCTCAAATTTATTTTTGGGTAGTGGTTTATTTCCGCTGAACAAAACATGGCAGCAGCAAGTTAAAGTTGGATTGGGAACTGACGTTGGGGCAGGAACCTCTTTCAGTTTATTACAAACGGTCAATGAGGCTTACAAAGTTCAACAGCTTCAGGGTGACAAATTATCAGCTTACGAATCGCTGTATCATGCGACCTTAGGTGGCGCAAAAGCGTTAGACTTAGATGACAAGCTAGGCAATTTCAACGTCGGTAAAGAAGCCGATTTTGTGGTGTTAAATATTAAACCAACCGCACTGCAACAATTACGTCAGTCACGTTCCAAATCACTTGAAGATAGTCTATTTGCATTATTTACCATGGGGGATGATCGAAATGTCGAGGCAACCTATATCTATGGACAAAAAGCCTATAGCCAAAGCTAAAGTTTTGAATAAACGAAAAATTGGGTGGATATTATTAGCCATGGGCGGTGCTGTGCTACTGAGACGTGACAGCCATCAGCCGAAAAATGATACATTTTCTGCACCATCAAAAGGTGCATGAATAGTGATTTTGTTTTAAAATTCGCATATTCACTCAAGATTTCGAGGTGTTGCAGGTCAACACCTTTTTTATTTCCCATTTTTTACGTTTTAGGAATCTGCCAATGACCATTGCAATGCGAATTATGATTTCCAGTGAAGAGATTCAAGCCAAAGTCAAAGAACTCGGTGAGAAAATCAATGCACACTATGCTCAAAGTGACAAGGAACTGGTATTGATTGGTTTACTGCGTGGCTCAGTCATTTTTATGGCAGATTTATGCCGTTCAATCGAAAAACCGCATGAACTCGACTTTATGACCGTTTCAAGCTATGGCGGTGGCACAGTTTCAAGCCGTGATGTCAAAATCCTGAAAGATCTTGATGGTGAGATTCACGGTAAAGATGTGCTTGTTGTTGAAGATATTATTGATTCAGGGAATACCTTGAGCAAAGTCGTTGAAATGCTCAAAACACGTAATCCAAACTCAATTGAACTTTGTACTTTGGTGAGCAAACCTTCACGCCGTGAGATTGATTTAGAAGTAAAATTCTTAGGTTTTGAAGTCGAAGATCGCTTTATTGTCGGTTACGGTTTAGATTTCGATCAAAAGTATCGTCACTTACCATTTATCGGTGAAATCGGTCTTTGATCAATTATAAAGGCGCTTTAAAGCGCCTTTTTTATTCTAGCTTGTTAATCAAAGCACGATAAAGATTGCACAAAAATACGACATAACTCAGTAATCCACTACAGACAGAGTTAGGCTAAATCGAGCAGGATAGTAACAAACAAATACGATGGTAAAACAAGGAGAAAAGGTCATGTGGTCTCTCATTGTAGCGATTGTGGTCGGTTTTTTTGCAGGTTTAATTGCCCGTGCGTTGCATCCTGGTGAAGATAAAGCAGGATTTATTGTTACCACCTTATTAGGGATTGCAGGTTCATTATTAGCAACCTATGGCGGTCGCTTACTTGGATTATATGGTGAAAACTCAGCGGCTGGCTTTATTGCATCGGTCATTGGTGCCATTATTATTTTGTTCATCTACAACTTGGTCACCAAGAAAAGTTAGAACAAAATAAATTAAAAATGCCCAAATCATTTTATTACAATGCATTGGGCATTTTTATTTATAACCCGAGTTCTTTCCAAATCATCCGAATGTCTTCAGCACTCCGCCCGCCAACCATTTTCAGACCATTCCCGAATATCAGCGTTGGCGTTCCTTCTATACCTAATTTTTTCCCTAATTCCAGATTGCGATCAATCGGATTAGTACAAGTTTTTTCTTTAGGCTGTACATTCTTCTGCAATAAGTTTTTCCACGCATAAGCTTGGTTAGGATCACACCAAATCGATTTTGAGACCGCAATCGATTGTGCTTTTAGTGGGTAGATAAACGTATAAATGGTGACATCATTGAGCTTATCCAGTTCAGCTTCTAATTTCTTACAATAGGGGCAATTCGGATCTGAAAAAATAGCGAGCTGCTGTTTACCATTGCCCTTTACCGTTTTTATTGCATCTTTTAAAGGTAATTGTTTCCAGTCAATTGAATTTTGCTTTAGAACCAAGTCCTTGGTCAGATTCTTTTGATCTTTTAAACGAACCATCGAACCAATAAACATATGTTGGGCATTTTCATCCAAATAAATAATCTGATTGTCTAAATTGGCACTATATAGTCCTGTCATTTCTGTTGCTTGAATATTGCTCACATGGATATTAGGATATTGCTGATTTAAATTATTTTTTAGGGTTTCCACATTTGCAAAACTTAGCACAGACAAGCCACTCAATAATGAAAATATCCCAATTCTTCTAAACATGACAGATACTCAATTTAAAAATCAGCACTATTCTAATCAAGCTTGATCCGATAAACCGCCTAGCTTACCGAGTAACAACCAAAACCCAACCAAGCACTGCGATGTTTCACGTGGAACATCCGATTTTTTAAGGGTAGATTCACATCACAGATAAAAAGACTATTTTTGGTAAAAAGATGACAAAAATTCTCACACTATATTGATATTTATGCCATAAATTAAAATCAAACTAGATCGTTTGGTTTATTTTTGGAATAATTAAAGCACAATCAGCAAGGCAACTTTTGTAATCTCGTTCAGCGTGAATGAAAAGCCATGAAATGACTTACAGAACTTTTGAAACTTCATTTTAAAGAAACAAGGATATGTTTTCCTTTGCATGATTAGTTTTAACTTCACACTATCTGACTCAATCTAGTCTTGTCTTAAAATTTAGGTACATCCATGTATAATGCGGAATTATTAGAAGAAGCCAAAACGTTTATGTTTCATATGTTGACCAAAGTGGTTGAATATGGCGGCTCAGATTTATTCATTACAGCAGACTTTCCACCGAGTATTAAACTCCAAGGTTTAATGCGTCCTTTAGGTCAGCAAACTTTAACCCCAGAAAAAACTAAGCTATTTGCATATAGCTTAATGAATGAAAAGCAACGCCAAGAATTTGAAAATGAATGGGAATGTAATTTCGCAATTAATATTCCAGAAGTATCACGCTTTCGTGTCAATGTATTTAAGCAACAACTACAAATCGGCATGGTTATCCGAACCATTACGTCAGAAATCCCAACCTTCCAAAAGCTCAAACTCCCAGAATCATTGAAAAATGTCATGATGGAAAAACGTGGCTTAGTATTAGTCGTAGGAAGTACGGGGTCAGGTAAATCAACCTCATTAGCGGCAATGATTGATTATCGTAATGAAAATTCGGCGGGGCATATTATTACTGTTGAAGACCCCGTGGAATATGTCCATAAGCATAAGAAGTCAATGATTACCCACCGAGAAGTAGGTGTAGATTGCCATACTTGGCACCATGCCTTAAAAAATACATTGCGTCAGGCACCTGATGTGATTTTGATTGGTGAAATCCGTGATACTGAAACCATGGAACATGCCATTGCTTTTGCTGAAACTGGGCATTTATGTTTAGGAACTTTACATGCCAACAACGCCAATCAAGCATTAGATCGGATCATGAACTTCTTTCCAGATGAACGCCGTAATCAATTGCTGATGGATCTTTCATCTAATATGAAAGCGATTATTTCTCAACGCTTGGTCCGTACTCAAGATGGTCAAGGTCGTCGTGCAGCCGTAGAGATTCTACTGAATACACCATTAATTGCAGAAAATATCTTAAAAGGTCAATTTCATAATCTTAAAGAAATTATGACCAAGTCTCGTGAATTAGGTATGCAAACTTTTGATCAGGCCTTGTTTGATTTGTATAACGAAGGCGCAATTAGTTATGATGAAGCGTTACGTAATGCTGATTCCTTGAATGAGTTACGCTTACAAATCAAGCTAAAAAGTACTCGTCAAGAAGGAGTTCCAGCTAGTGCAGCAACTTCTTTAAATATGCTGAAAGAAGACTCTGAAGAGCAAGAAATGCAAGGCATTTAAACAAAAAAACAGCCTAAATAATAGGAATTATTTAGGCTGTTTTTTTAAAATCTAAAGATTTATATTCAATATTTTAGGAATCAATTGAAAATTTCTTCTTTAAAGCATGCCAATAACGAATCATTTTATTCTTAAAATTTATGATAGTTGCTTTAAAACCAACTTCTTTTTTCGGCTGGTGCTTTAATCTCTCTTGTAAAAGTTTTTCTTTTTCCTGAATTTCAGCAAGTTTACGTTCTTTTGCTTGTTGTTGTTCTTTAACCTTATCAGCTACAGTCTGACCTGTACCTTTGCAAGGTTTGGATTGGAATATAACAGATCCATTCTCTTTACATTGATAAATCTCTGTTTTCGCATAAATAAATGTCGAAAACATACAAAAAAACACAGTCAAAATAAAATAGTTCACGGTATATAACCTAATATTCATTTTAGAATTTAATCATTTTATCATTACCAATTTTAAAATATATTAATTTATATTCACAAGATAAATTAAAGCTATATAAGCATAAGCAAAATAATAGACTTCCGTCATAAATCAAAAAACGTACAATTTATTTGATCTTAAATTAATCAGCAAAATTATTTAATTCAAG